>JAJRVC010000056.1 GCA_024277475.1 Deltaproteobacteria bacterium | reverse complement strand
GGTAAAAATTAAAATACCATTAAAGAAAGATAGGGGCAGCTCAAACAAATAAACTGTAGTGCCGAAAAAGTTGTCGTAAAATTTGTAACTTATTTATATCATGGATAATACTGTATTACAATTGTCGAACTTGGGTTAAGTTATGGGTTTTTGACCATTATTCCATGTAGGCGGCATAGAACTATCGTCGCAAAAAAATCATGATTTAAATATATTATTGAGATTCCGAAACGTTAGAGGTAAATAAAACAGGAAGTGAAAAGAATTCAGATCGGAACGTATTGGAAGTTTCTCAAAACAAGCCTCCCCTCAGGCATCAAATAGCTTCCTGCCTCAAGATATCAGCCGTTATGTCCGTATCACGCCATTCAAGAAAACAGATAAACTCTTCGTCGGAAGAGATGTTTTTGGAAGGAACTACAACTTAAAAAGCACATCAATCAATGTTTGTCAAGTTTTTTTTGATATCCAGGTTGGGACAGTCCTTTTTTATTTTGTCCTGTGTCCAGAAATACTTGAGAAATATAGCAGGCTTGCATGAAAAAGTCTAAATTTATAGCCGGTTACGTATCTTTTTGCTGCGATTAGATTTTCCAAAATAGCTGTTTCAGATTGACCGGTCTGATTCTTCAATTTTTTTAAAATATCCATTTTTTCGGGTCTAAATCGAAAAGTTTTGGACACTTTTATTTCATCGAAGGATTTCGATCTTCTATCTCGTAATCGGATGAAAAACCAGGGCTTTATTTTTTCGATGGATATTCCATTTCTTTAAACTTTTCGATAAGAGCTTCTTTATTCACTGTTATCTTCAAGGGAAAAAACCCAGTTCCCCATTATTTTCAATAATTCGATCAATCAGGCCCGGAAACTTGTCATTAGCGATTGCTTGTCTAATAAAATGTTTTTTGCAGCCATTTTTTGAAAACAATATCCTGGATCATATAATTTCCGTTTTTTACAATAATCTCTTTTTTCATAAGTGCCGCCAGTGCCTTTGTAACCAAAGAACCGGTTTTCAGGTTAACCGCTTTTAAGGCATCGGCGTTAAAAAGGTTGACTCCGTTATTTAGAAGAATGAGCTTCAAGGTTTTTTTCTGATTAATGCTTAAAGTTTCCCATAATATGATGTGCTCCGAACTTCGCTTTTCTATGATTTTATTCTCCAGCTTATCTATAACTTCCGGGGTAAACCCTCTTTTGACCGGCTCATCCCACAGGTGAAAGAGGAAATTCTGTATGTACATGGGGTGGTTTTCAAATCTTGCAACAAACTTTTCTACAAATTCGGCAGTTAGATGAACTTTTTTCCGACTGAATAGACTCTGGACCCAGGGGATGTAATGCCGCGTTTCAATTTTATGCAAAGGAAAACTCTCTGCCGATTTATAAAATGCACGACTATTGGCGTTGAACATTTCGGTTATTAGATGTTTTTGACTACCTGAAAATATATAACAAATTTTTGAGTGTTGCTGAATAAGAGAGCGTAATCTTTTTTCAAAACCGGGTTCCGTATATTTGGCAACCTCCTGGAATTCATCAAAAGCGATAACCAGTTTGCGTTTTTGTGAATACTTTGAAAGGATATTCATTAATTCTTCCAAAATTATTTTTTCATCAATAGCTTCAAAGGACGGTGAAATTGAAGTCCCCCCTGTTGCTGAATCTATACTTAAATTAAGCTTGATATTTTTCAGGGCGCTCCCGACTGATTTAAGAAGCCTTTCAAAATTTGATTCCAGTTGATTTAAGCCCTGAAAAGTTTTGGTAACAAAATCCTTTTCAGATATTGTCCCGTACAACTCAACATGCATAGCGCCGATATTGAGATTGCTATCAGTGATATTACGAAAAACTTGCCAAATCAATGAACTTTTGCCGTATCTTCTATGGGAATAGAGGAGCACATTCTGGGATCCTTTAATATATTTTAGCAGTTCAGCTAGCTCCTTGCTGCGGTTGCAAAAAGAGTTTCCGGTAACATAATTACTAAACGCAAATGGGTTTTCCATTTTTCACCTCACAGCTTAAACCATTAGGTGTATTATTTAATACACTTTAATTATTAACAGATTAGGTATAATAATTAGTACACATTATGTGTAGTGTCAAGCATTCAAAATATATTTATAGCTATTACCCTGTCATCCGCCTTCTACCCTCCGATCTCCGATCTCTGTCTTCGATCTTCCGACCTCCAGTGCCGGTTATCTTCCGGGCGGTTTTCATATAATCAGTCAGCATCTCAGATAATAGCTGTACTTCTCGAACAATTGTTTCAAAATCCAATATAGTAAATCTATAATCTAGTTTTACGACTCTGCCGTTGGCAATGACGGTCTTGACTTCACTGCCATCTGAGGCCCAGATTAAATTTTCAACAATATTATCCAAGCGGGAAGGTATCAGATTCGGTCGGGTTAAATCTATCAACACCAAATCAGCATCTTTGCCGTTTTCCAAAGAGCCGGTGTTCAACCGTAAAAATTCGGCAGGTTCCACGGTTATCTTCTGCAATAAAACATCACTGGTTAAAAAAGAAGCATCCTGATGCAATGCTTTTTGGTACTGGGCAGCCGATTTGGCGGCTAAAATAATATCCTGATTATCGGCACTGCCTGAGCCATCGGTTGAAATAACAAATGGGATGCCGATTTCCGTCATTTTTTTAAGGGGGGGCATGCCGGATCCCAGGATGGTATTCGCCAGAGGATTATGCACGACTTTTGCACCGGTTTCTTTTCTGGTAATCATTCAGTCGGTCAACTGCCAGATTATGGGGGATATCAAGAATCCGGTCATCATAGTGTCTGTCCTGGCTTCCAACGGCAACGATCATTTTGGTACCGGCCTGTCTGTTGGCCTCGACAATATCCGCTACCCGGTATTTGTTAAAATTACAGTGATGAACCATGGAAGATGTGATGCCGTAATAGATGTCATCAACCCTTGCTTTTAAATAGGTAACAAGGTTCGGTGATTTGCTGAATTTATTTGTCAGGTCTTCTCTTTTTTCATCAAGAAATCCTGTAAAAAGATTAACTGCGCCATCCAGCCAGGCCGTTAAGGGGCAATCTTTCGCAATCCCTATGATGGGTGATTCGTGGTCATGCCCGTGTGCTTTAACAAAACCCGGCAAAAGACAGGTCTCATTGCAGACAATGTCATCAACCGTGAGATCATGCTGCTTTTCAGCACCCACAACAAATAGGTCGTGGCCATAATCTCTTATAATCTGCTCGCCTTTTTCTTGGGAATATTCACCGGCTGCTGTAATTATCTCATCTTCGGTCAGTACATAGCCGTCGTGGATTCTTTTTGACAAACCCATATTGCGGGACATCGGGACCATAAATTTACTTCTTATCAGGATATGTTTTATGTGCTTCATGAAGGTTACAACCGATGGAGACTGCTCACTCTATTGATCAAGATCCGGAATACCCGACATATCCCATTGGGTAAAACGGCTTTATAAACACGATGAAGACAGAAGTCCTTTGATATGAGCTGTTTGGGGGTTTTTCAACCCGGAACGTTGAACCCAGAACCGCTCAACCTATGTATTGTAATTTGGAATTTGTTTGTAATTTGAGATTTGTCATTTGTTATTTTCGGTGAACTCAGAACCTCTGAACCCGTGAACGGTTACTCTGATTACTCCGAATCTTCCAGGCACATTTCCACGGCGCGGATGATGGTTTCGTATCCGGTGCAGCGGCATAGGTTGCCCGCGTGGCCTTTGCGGATCTCCTCGCGGGAAACCTTGCGATTCTTGTGCTTATCCACGAAGGCAGTGGAGGTCATGATCAGGCCCGGGGTGCAGAAACCACATTGTACGGCGCCGGCATCGACGTAGGCCTGCTGGACCCTGGAGAGCCGGCCGTCGCTGGATTCACCCTCAACCGTGCGGATGCTCTTTCCGTCCGCCCACACGGCCAGTGTGATGCAGGAATCCACCGGAATGTTATCCATGAGCACCGTGCAGGCGCCGCATTCGCCGACGCCGCACCCTTCCTTGGCGCTGGTGACGCCAAGATCCCTCAGCGTATCCAGTAAGGACTGTCTCACATCCACCGAAATAAAGTACTGCTTGTTATTAATGGTACAGGTAATGTTTTTTTGCATTAAAATTTTCCTCCTGCTCTTTCAACGGCCTGCCTAACAACCCGCTGTGTCAAGGTGCGGATGATATGCAGACGGAATTCTTTGGTGGCGCGCCAGGAATCACGTGGTTTGACGTCCTTTTCCACTGCGTTTCCGATAGCCCTCAGGGTTTCTGCGGAAAGCGGCTTTCCCTCGGCAAAACTTTCGGCGGTTTTACAGCGAAGCGGCGTTGGAGCGGCAACGGTGAAGGCCAACCGCAGTTCGGCAATTTTGTCACCATCCAGACGGGCGGCGGCTGTGCAGCCGATGGTGGCAATGTCCATAGCACCGCGCATGGTGTACTTGTAATAGGCTGCTCCGAGGCCTTTATACTTCTTGGGCCTGATGCGGAAGACCATCAGCACGTCTCCCGGTTTTAGAGCAACCCGGCTTGGACCCAGGTGAAAGCCCACCATGGGAACTACGCGTTTGCCGTCAATTCCCAGGATTTCCAGCTCCGCCTCGAGCACCAGCAGGGCGCCGGCGCTGTCGGCGCAGGGAACGCCGGCACAAATGTTGCCACCCATGGTGGCCATGTTACGAAGCTGTGGGCCGCCAACCGTGGCGGCCGCTTCGGCGATCACGGGCACGCGCCTGTTGACGACGTCCGAATTCATGATTTCGTTGAAAGTGGCCAGACAACCGATGCGGACGGTGCCGTCGGCCTCTTCGGTGATCTGCTTCAACGCGGTCAGGCCGTTGATGTCCACCAGGCTTCTAAAGTCTTTATTGCCTTGGTGAAGACGGATGAGAACATCCGTACCGCCGGCGATTAGTTTGGCCGAAGGATCGGCCACCAGCAAACTGACGGCATCCTCCACATTTTGTGCTTTGCTGTAACGTTCAATGGCAAACATGTTCGTTCTCCCTTATATCCGGATCTCGTAATTTACTTTGAAAATAGTTCTTTTTTTTGAACATTATCGGGCGTATTGAAGCCTTTTTGGAGAATAGGTTTCAGGTGTCGGGTGTCAGGTTTCAGGCCAGCTCTCACTTTTTTACTACTAACACCTGAAAGCTGAGTGCCGGTGTCCAATTTTCTTGCGATTTTACGATATTTAACGAGTTACAGTCATTTTTTAAAGCTAAATGACGAGGTTTTTATATAAGTCCAGCCTTGACGAAATACCGGTAAAGGGTCTTGGGGGTCATCGGGATTTCGTCGATCTTGACTCCGGTGGCATCCCAGATTGCGTTGCGAATAGCCGGGGCGGGCGTAATGTTCGGCGGTTCTCCCAGGGATTTGTTGCCGTATCCGCCGGTAGGCTCCCGGGTCTCGATGAAGGCGCAACCCAGGTCGGGGATGTCCATGCAGGTGGGCATCTTGTAATCGAGTAAGTTGTTGTTATAGATATGGCCGGAATTTTCGTCGATCAGCAGTTCCTCGAACAGGGCCATACCGATACCCATGGCGAGACCGCCATGCACCTGTCCTTCGGCCATCAACGGATGGATGATCACACCTGAATCGTGAACGTTAAAGATTTCCCTGATGGTAACCTTGCACATGGGAATATCCACTTCGAGGTCTACGAAAGTACAGCCGAAGGACGGGGGGTTGGTGCGGGTCTTGTAAGACACGTCGGCAGTCAGCTGTCCCCCCCGGTCTTTGTGGTAGTATGTGTCCAGAGCGACCTCAGCCAGCGGCAAAACGATTTGGTCCGGCCTGTTGGCAAAGACAATACTGCCTTCGATCAGGTCCAGGGTCTCCGGGGTGTGTCCGGTCATCAGCGCCGCATGTTGCAGAATGCCGGCCCTGAGTTGCCCGGCAGCCTGCTTGAGGGCCGGAGCCACAACATAGGTCTGGCGAGATGCGTAAGCCCCGGTGTCAAACGGGGTGATGTCGGTATCCTGGGTGCTAACGACGTGGATGTTGTCGTAGGTCACACCCAGCGTCTCTGCCGCCATCTGGCAAAATGCCGTGTCGGAACCCTGGCCGATCTCGGTGGCCCCTATCTGAAGATGCACGGAACCATCCTGGTTCAGGATCAGGCGGGCTCCTGAAATTTCCACGCAAGCGGGATATGTGCCGGAACCGTAGCTGAAACAGGCTACACCCAGGCCCCGGCGTGTATCGCCGGTCTGGTTCCGATAAGTTTTCTTTTTTTCGTCCCAGCGGATGAGATCACGTCCTTTCTCGAGGCACTCGACGAGAGCGCAGCTTAGGATTTCCTTCTTGTTCAACGGGTTGACGTCGCCCCGTCGGGCCACGTTTTTGAGGCGAAAGTCCACCGGGTCCATGCCGATGGCGTGGGCGGCCTCATCCACGATGCACTCGATACCGAAAATAACTTGCGGGGAGCCATAAGCGCGCATGGCCCCGGCAGCAGGAATATTGGCGTAATGCGTCGTGGCTTTTAACTTGATGGCGCTGTGTGGATACAGGTTGCAGGACTTGGAACATGCGGCGCCCATAATGGCGTGGCCGTGGGAGGCGTAAGCCCCGGTATTGGAAACGCATTCGATATCCAGGCCCTTAAGAACACCGTCTCTGGTCGCCCCGGCGCGGTTTTTGATCCTGGTGGAGTGCCGGGTGCGGGTTCCGATGAAGCATTCCTCCCGGGGTAATTCAAGTTTTACGGGCACACCGCCTAACTTCATGGTCAGAAAAGCAACCATGGGTTCGAGAATCACATCC
>JAJRVC010000055.1 GCA_024277475.1 Deltaproteobacteria bacterium | reverse complement strand
CCTTGAGCACGGCTTCATAGTCCGGCTCTTCGGTCACCTCCTTGACCAGCTGAATGTATTGAACGGTACCGTCCTTATCCACCACAAAAATCGCCCGGGCCAGCAGTCGCAATTCTTTGATTAAAACCCCATAGGCCTCACCAAAGGCAGCCTCGCGATGATCGGAGAAAGTTGCCACTTTATCCACTCCGGCGGCACCGCACCAGCGCTTTTGCGCAAAGGGCAGATCCATGCTGATGGTCAGAATGACAACATCATCACCAAGTTTGCCGGCCTCATCATTAAACTTACGGGTTTGCATGTCGCATACCGGGGTGTCCAGCGACGGCACAACGGATAGTACACAAACCTTGTCTTTAAAGGAAGAAAGTTTGACCGGGTTCAAATCGTTATCCAGGACTTCAATGTCCGGGGCTGAGTCGCCTACTGAAAGTTTGGGACCGACTAAGGTTAACGGGTTGCCCTTCATGGTAATTGCGCCACTATGTTCTTGCATTTTCATTCTCCTTTCCGGTTAGGATGTTTTTAATTTAAGTTTACCTCAACGTTGCGGCATGAGGGTTAAATCAACATAAGACTGCTTTACTTCAAATCAAGTTTATATGATGTTGACCTCTGATTGCTTTTGGAAGAAGAGAATGAAAACCGATATTTTTTATCCGGCCGTCTTGACTGTTGCCAAACCAACAATAAGTTTATGTAAGTTTTGCAGAACAGCCACGACATAAAGTTTAAAATTAAAAACCGCTGTGTACTGTATCGCCTGACCCGGACAAGCATAGCCGGTCGTAGCGTAACGGCCTCCGGCTCGTAGATCCTACGGCCTTGAAAAGGAGCTATAGAATGAAGATCGAAAAGAATCTATTGGCACTTTTATTATCATTATATATTATTACCGGTGTTACGGGTCTGCAGACCTTTGCATCGAACGGCCGCGCTGTGGACAACAGCGTTTACAGCGGGTTGCTCGCAAAATACGTTAAGGACGGCAAAGTAAATTATGCGGGATTTAAAGCCGATGAAGATAAATTGGACCGCTATCTCAAGGTCCTTGAAAACGTAAACTCTGAAGGCCTTTCCCGCAATGAACAGTTTGCCTTCTATACCAATGCCTATAACGCCTGGACAATAAAATTGATCTTAAAAGGCTATCCCGGAGTCAAGTCAATCAAGGATCTGGGAAGTCTGTTCAAAAGTCCCTGGAAAAAGAAAATCGTGCGCATCGACGGGAAGGTAATTACCCTGGATGATATTGAACACAAAATCCTGAGACCACGGTATAAGGACCCGCGGGTTCATTTTGCCATCAACTGTGCCGCCAAGAGTTGTCCGCCGCTGCGCCCCGAACCCTTTCGCGGAAATATTTTAGACCGGCAGTTGGATGATTCCACCCGGGCGTTTGTCAATAATCCGAAAAGCTATCGTTTTGAGGGCAATAACCTTTTTGTCAGCCGGATTTTCAAATGGTTCTCAGAGGACTTTAACAACGATGCGCTCGGTTTTTTTATCAAGTATGCAACCGGCGATCTGAGAAAAAAATTGGAAGCCAAATCAGGCAAAATCAGCGTTCAATATCTGGAATATGACTGGTCGCTGAATGGGATGTAGGCGCAAGGGATAAAGGGTGGCTTTTTGGTTATAAAGTTCACGGTTCGGAAGTCCAATGTATGGGCAATTCCGCAATCTATTTAAGGTCTGCTGTTACTTATGTTTGATGAATAACTAGGTCTGAAAATAAAGGAAATCCTCATGCCAAACTACGATTATGACATCGGCGTCATCGGCGGCGGAGCCGGCGGTTTGACGGTTACGGCCGGGGCCGCCCAGCTGGGGGCCAAAACACTTTTAGTTGAAAAAGAAAACGAACTGGGCGGTGATTGTCTTCACTTTGGGTGTGTTCCCAGTAAAACACTTATAAAAAGCGCGCATGTCTACCATTTAATAAAAAATTCCCGCAAATTCGGGTTGCCTTCCATGGACCTGCCTCCGGTGGATTTCAGAGAGATTTCAAAGAGAATACGATCGGTGATTGCGACCATCCAGCACCATGATTCAAAGGAAAGGTTTTGCAAACTTGGCGCCCAGGTGGAGTTCGGTCAGCCGACCTTTACCGATGAACACAGCATCCGGTTGAACGGCACTACCTATTCGGCCAAAACCTGGGTCATTGCCACCGGCTCTTCTCCCGTCGCCCCCCCCATCAAGGGGTTGAATAAAACGCCCCATATCACCAACAAAGAAATATTTTACCTGGACCGCCTGCCTGAATCAATGATTGTTCTTGGTGGCGGCCCCATCGGCGGTGAGATGTCCCAGGCATTTAACCGTCTGGGAACCCGGGTTTCCGTAGTGGATATGGCCCCCCAGATTCTAGGCAAAGAAGACCCGGATATGGCGGATATTGTCAGAGATGTCCTCAGTTCGGAAGGGGTAAAGTTTTATCTCAACTCCGCTATTGAAGAAGTCAAAGATCTCGGCAGCGAAAAAGAAGTCAGGATTAAAACCAAAGAAGGAAATACCATCAGCCTGAAGGCGGATACCATTCTGGTTGCCGCCGGAAGAGGCGCCAACACAGAGGGTCTCGGGCTGGAAAATATCGGGGTTGAATACAGCCGCCGGGGGATTAACGTCGATAATCGTCTAAGAACCAATCACAAACACATTTATGCCGCCGGTGATATTAACGGCGGTTTTCAGTTTACCCATGCCGCCGGTTATGAGGGTGGTATTGTGCTGAGCAATGCCATTTTTCGTCTTCCCCGCAAGGCTGACTATACATTTCTGCCCTGGTGCACTTATACGGATCCAGCCCTCGGCAGTATTGGTATGAATGAACGCAGTGCCGGCAAGGCCGGAATTGCTTATAAGGTCTGGACCGAGGAATTTAAGGACAACGATCGCAGCCTGGCGGAGGGCGAATCGATCGGCAGGATCAAGATGATCCTGAATGAAAGGGAAAAACCCATTGGTGTTCAGATATTAGGTCCCCACGCCGGGGATTTGCTCGCTGAGTGGGTAGCTGTGCTCAACGGAAAAGTAAAACTATCCACTCTGGCGGCTGCGGTCCATCCCTACCCGACCATCGGCGAAA
This sequence comes from Deltaproteobacteria bacterium, assembly GCA_024277475.1. The sequence goes on along the minus strand of JAJRVC010000055.1, from coordinate 1,683 downwards.
TAAATAAAAAAGTTGCCGGAACCTATTTCTCGCCGAAAATATTTTCAGAAAGAGTTCAAAAGGGATTGAAGTTTTTCTTCCAGCTCAAGGGAAGAGCCTGTGCGGAAGACACATGTAGTGAATGAGCATGGGCAATGAAGCCTATAGATGCTTCGGGACATTTTCTGGCCAGCCGCGGTGCTCGTATGAAACTCCGCCTGGCCGGAACAGTGAATTGATTGAACGTCGAACATCGAACGCCCAACGTCGAACGCCCAATATTGACAATCTCGTAAAAAGTCAAAATTATCGAATTTTGATCTTATAACCTATAGAAATTATTAAGTGTTAAATTTTGTTTTTGTGTTTTTTGTGCCTTTTTGCGGCCACATCAATATTGATGACGCTACGCTTTATCTATTTTAAAACGGGCGAATCACAGCCGGCAACGAGCCCTTCGGTCGTGAACTCAGGTTCCAACGACTCCCTTCGGCAAGCTCAGGGCTTGAGCCTGTCGAAAGCAGCCGAATCGAATTTCGAAGGGTAGCTTCGCTTTCGGCTACGACCCGACAGATTGCTCAATCTTTTTTTAAATTGACAGAATACTCTGGAGTATCACATGGAAATTAACGGCCCAAACCTAAAGGCAGGACCGGAGGCTATCGCATCCGTCAGCGCACCGGATCTGGGAATTGATCCGGGGGAGTGTCTGACCCCGCCGCACAGCGATCCGTGCATTATTGTAATTGTGGGTGCAACCGGAGATTTAACCGCCCGCAAATTGATTCCGGCGTTGTTTAACCTTTATCTCAACGACGGACTGCCGGAATCGTTTCAGATTGTCGGCTGCGGGCGCACGGAGTTGGAAAACTTTGAATTCAGAAAAAAGATGGAAACCGCCCTAAAAGCTGCCGGTATATTGGATCAAACTCCATGGCAGGCTTTTGCTGCTGCGCTTCACTATCAAATCATCGATTACGAGAACTCCGAAAGTTATGCCGGCCTGGCCGCATTTTTAAGAGCCCTCGATCGCAAGAGCAACACCCGGGGAAACCGCATTTTTTATATTGCGCTGCCGCCGATACTCTACAAGACAGTGGCCCGGATGATCGGCCGGGCCGGTTTGAGTGCCGAGATGACCGACGGCAATGGTTGGTCCCGCATCGTCGTGGAAAAACCCTTCGGCACCAATTTAGAAACAGCAGTGGATTTGGATCGTAGTCTTCATGAATATTTCAAAGAGCATCAGATTTTCAGAATCGATCACTACCTGGCCAAAGAAACCGTCCAGAATGTATTGATGTTTCGCTTTGCCAATGCGCTTTTTGAACCCATCTGGAACCGAAGATATATTGACCATGTAAATATCACCGCCACCGAAACTCTCGGGGTGGAACATCGTGCCGGCTACTACGAACGTTCCGGTGTTCTGAGAGACATGTTTCAAAACCATATGATGCAATTATTGGCCCTCACCGCCATGGAGCCGCCCCCCCGGTTTGAGGATGAACTGGTCAGGGATGAAAAAACCAAAGTATTTCGGTCACTCAGACCGTTTCCGGTAAAATGCCTGCAGGACTATCTTGTTCTGGGCCAATATGCCGCCGGGTTCATTAACGGCAAACCGGTACCGGCCTATCGGGAGGAGCCCGATGTGGACCCGTACTCCGGAACGCCCACCTTTGCCATGATGAAAGTTTACCT
>JAJRVC010000054.1 GCA_024277475.1 Deltaproteobacteria bacterium | reverse complement strand
GGGTAGGGATAAGTGCTGGCGTTCCTGACGTCGCCGGGAAAACCGGGATAGACATCGTCCAAAATGATAATGCCCAAACCCATACCGTAGCAACAGTGATTTTTCCTGGCCCTGATCAGACTGATGCCGTAGTCACGATTCGTGTAATTCATTAAACCCCCTAACCCGGATAAACCGGAAATAACAAATTTGATGAACTCGTAAAGAAATCAAAATTCTCGAATTTAGATTTTGTAACGTATCGAAACTATTAAGTGTGAAATTTTATTTTTGTGTTTTTTGTGCCTTTTTGCGGCCATATCAAAATTCAAACTTTAAAATTGCTCCAGATCCCTAAAGTGATTCATATTCGAGAGACGCTTGAGTTCTTTCCGATAACGTCCCTCCCAGCCCTCCTTGGCAAGAGTCCGGTCGATGAAGAACTTTAAAACCGGCTTAAAGGCGTATAACCAGATGCCGGTCCACAGGCGGCCCAGACCCCTGGCCCGCCTGGATGGATTCCACCATCCCAGCGTTACCTGGCGGTGATACCAGAACAGATATTGCAGCTTGTCGGAATTTAGATACCTGGTTTTCACATTGGCCCACAATCCGCTGTACTTTTTATAGTTGTATTTATTGGTTACCAGACCTTCGTCTATCAGGTTCCGACGCATGCCGGTTTTCGGGTAAGGGGTCAGTATCTGACAATAGGAACCGTCCGCCCCGATGGTATTTAAAAATTGATAGTTTTCAATGATGGACTTTTCGTCATCTTCCGGAAAGCCGAATATCAGTCCGCCGATTACCATGATGTCATATTTGTGGCAGTTCTCCACGGCTTTGCGGGCGGCATCGACGATGTTGCCTTTGCCGGCCGATTCCAGATTTTTTTTGGATGCATTTTCAATACCCAGGAATACGGATCTAACACCTGACCGGGCCATTTTGCCAACCATTTCCTCGTTTTGAGCCATGGAAATACAGTCGGCCTGGACGACGAGATTCAGTTTTTTATAATCCCCGGCAATAATGGCGTCGCACAGGGCGATGACCCGTTTGGGATTTAACACCATGTTGTCATCGACGATAAATACCCACCGAGTCTTGCGCTTATAGTAAATGTCATCCAAATCGGCCAGAACGCGTTTGATGGGATAGGTGCGAAAAGATCTCCCGTACATATGCCTCATGCTGCAAAAGTTACACCCCCGGGTGCAACCGCGGGATGTTTCTATCAGTTCGATTTTGGAATAGAGGATATGGTAGCCCCAGGTTAACCGCCTTTTATCCCGGATGGGAAGCTTTAGCTCCGACAGATCCAGCGTTTTTCCCCGGGGATTGTGAATAAACTGATTTCCCTGCTTATATGATAGTGACGGAATGTCCTCAATCCGGTCTTTTCCATCCAGGGCATTGACCAGCCGGCGGCAGGCCACTTCTCCTTCGCCGCGAATTATAAAGTCGATCAACTCACCCTCAGAAGAGGCGGCTATTTCTTCATTCATCAAGGTTGCATGGTATCCGCCAATAACAATTTTTACCTCCGGCAGAACGAGTTTGATAAGCTTGATCAACTTAATGCAGGTATCGTACTGCCATGCCATGGCGGTGAGACCGACCAGGTCCGGTCTAATTTTTAAAAGGATTTTAGTAATATATTTTCGAAGCTGTCGGCGCTTGCGTATCAGATCGACCAGGTAAACCTCATGCTGTTTGTCGATATTGCCGCCAACACAGGCGATACCGTGACTAGGCATGTGGATAGCGCTTTCATGGATGATCAGAGGAGCCACATCGGGCATCGACATGAGAATAATTTTCATACAGTATCAAGTGGTTGGGTTTTTCTTTTGTGCATCCAGCAACGAATGGACCTGGGACATCAAATTTGAAATTGAAAATGAGCTGCTTTGATACTCAGGATCAATGCTATCGATAAGCTCAATGGTGATGGTGTTGGATACCATTGTATTAAATAAAAATTTACCGGGCGTAAACAATTTATTTGTGTTGCGAATAAACAGGACTTTAACCGGTGTCCGGCTAAATTTGGCGATTTTAAATGCGCCTTTTCTGAGCCGGCCGATAGTGCCGTCCCGGCTGCGGGTTCCCTCCGGGAATATAAACAAATTGCCTCCGGATACCAGAAAATCGTCCATGGTGTCTAAACTTTTAATCATCAAATCTGACAGCTTGCCCTCGGAGGTAGAGGGAATATAACCCGACTGCCGTAGTACCCAGCCAAAAATAGGCACACTGAAAAAGGTGCTTTTGACGATGGTTTTATGTTGTTTGAACAGCGAAATCAGAAGCAGCGGATCCAGATAGGACAGGTGGTTGCAAACGATAACTGAAGACCGGATCGATCCGATTTCATCGGAGATCCGCCATTTTAGCCCTGGAATAAAGACTCGGATGAGGAAAAAAAACCCCCTGTAAAAATGGTGGTTCAATCGCTGAAAGGAATTTTCACGATTGTCTGAAAACATGTATGCCGCCAGATAGAACGGGGAAAAGAATAAAACAAATCCGAGTGTAAAGTACCCCCACAAGAGCAGTGTAACCATCAGGTCGGAAAGAGGCTTCAGGTATTTGTGTATGTGAGGGTTCAAGGGTTCAGCATCCAGGTTCACAGGTTCAGGGTTCACAGGTTCAGGGTTCACAGGTTCAAGGTTTAAGGGTTCACAGGTTCAGGGTTATTCCGGATCACCCGGGCTTGCTGAGCTTCTATGCCTCTTTTTTAGAATTTCTTCCTCGATTAAACTGGTCTCTTTTCAGGCCAACGGCAGGGCTGAACCCAGAACCTATGCTTTTTTTATAATCAGGCAGGTGTTCACCCCGCCAAAGGCGAAGTTCTGGATAGCTGCGATGCGAATATCGGATTCGACAAGCTCCTGGGCGTGATTGATCATTGCACACCTTTCGTCAATGTTTTCCAGATTCAACGTCGGTGCAATAAAGCCTTCCGCCATCATGTAGGTAGTGATAATCGTCTCGATGGCGCCGCACGACCCCATGGTATGTCCCATATAGCTCTTGAATCCGGAGACTACCGGTAAATCCCCGTAGACCCTGCCCACAGCCTGGGCTTCAATGACATCTCCCATTTTAGTGCCTGTCGCATGGGCACTGACAAAATCCACCGAATCGGCAGAGATCCCGGCATCTTTAAGCCCCAGTTTTATGGTCGCGGTAATTCCGTCCATATTCGGCAAAATCAAGTCTCCACCGTTATTGTTACATGAAAATCCAATAATTTCGGCTAATATGGTTGCGCCTCGCTTTTTGGCAGATTCGTATTCTTCCAGCAGCACGGCCCCGGCGCCTTCCCCGACAACCAGTCCGTCTCTTTTTTTGTCGAAGGGTCGTGGTGTCAGATGGGGGGTATCATTGAAATCCGTGGAGCAAGCCAGCAGATTGTCGAACACGGCCACCGTAGTGGTATCATACTCGTCGGCCCCGCCGCAAAGCATGGCATCCTGCATACCGTATTTAATCATTTCATACCCGAACCCGATGGACTGGCTGCTGGTGGTGCAGGCTGTGGAGGACGAGATTACCCGGCCGGTAATGCCGAACATTTTGGTGATATTGACGGCCGTTGTGTGGACCATGGATTTTAAATAATCCACGGCTCCGATGGATGAGAAGCTTGAACGAGATCGACTGAAAAAGGATTTATATATTTCCCTCTGAACAGTCGGGCTTCCGTGGGTTGAGCCGAAGGCGACGCCCAGCCGGCCGGAGGTGATAAAATTCTCATCCAGACCGGATGCTTCCAGAACTTCCTTTGCCACCTGGCAGGCATAGTAGGCTACCGGGCCCATGGTTTTACGGTAGCGGCGTTTAAAATCATACGCAACAGGATAATCCACTGTTCCGAAAACACCGCAATGGATAAAATCGGAAAGCAGGTTGTCCTGACGGAGTTTCTTTACACCCGAAATCCCCTCAACCAGGCTCTTGACAATTTCGTCTTTGCTGTGACCCACCGGTGTTATGGCAGAACCTTGTGTAATTACGACTCTTCGCTCCATTGTAGCTCCAGTATGAAAAACAGTGAACGATCAGGGGCTGTCTAATTGGACATGGCCTGGTCCATGGCCCGAGCCGCCGACAACAATTCAATATAGTCAAGGATATCGTTTATGGTCCTTATTTCCATGGCATTTTTTTTCTCAGCATGGGTAAGTTCCGAACCAAGCATAATTTCAATTTCCCTCAGCAACTCAATGGCATCGATACTGTCAAATTCGTGTGCATCCCTCAAATCATCATCGAGACCCGGCTTCTCTATTTCAAATTGGTCCCTGAAAATTCGGATGATTTCTGATTTTATCTCGTCACGTGTCATAAATTCCCATCTTTCCGTCCTTAATATAATAATAGACCGGATTAATATTACATATTACATATTAGTTCAAATAAAAAATATGACGTCTCTGATGAAGTTCCATACGAGCGCCGCCTCTGGCCAAAAAACGGCCAGTCTGATCAAGAAAGAAACTGATGTTCGACGTTCAATCAATTCACTGTTCCAGCTTGGGTTTGACTGTGAGAAAGGGCTCAAAGTGGTACCACTGCAGAGGATAATTGCGAAGGGTCGCTTCCAGAAGGTCGGCGTATTCTTGAGCAGATTGCCGAATCGTTCCGGTTCTTTCCTCCCGTTTAGTGCAAACCAGGGCAACAGGTTCCGACATGGTGAAATGATACTGATTTCTCCCCGTTCGAAATGCGAAAAAAATAAACAACGGGGCGCCGGACAATAAGGCCAATAAATGCGGGGCCTCCGGCAGCAATATTTCACGCCCGAGGAATTTTACCGGGACGGTTCGTTGATCCTTTCCCCACACAAGATCCCCGGTTAAGGAAACCACTCCGCCGGATTCGATAAATCTAATCCCCTCCAGGACGTCCATAGGGGAGCCACCGTCCTGTTCCACTGCAATGATCCGGATGCCGCTTTGGGAAAGGCTTTCTTTTTGAATCTGTTCGATTTGTTCTTTTTGCTTGATGCCCATATAAAGCAGCAGCCGGATACGGTTGACCTTTTTCCTTAAAAGGTGGGCGGCAACATCCCAGTTTCCCATATGAGACATCAGTAAGATGCCGCCTTTGCCGTCATCAATTGATTTTTCAAGGTGTTCACAACCTTCAGAAGTGAAAGAGAGTTCGTCGGGTTCCTGAAGCAGAAACCGGTCCATAAAAACATCGGTAAAATTATGAAACTGCTGCCAGGCACACCACAGATGAAACAGCCGGTTGCGATCAGGGTAAAGCGCCCGGTAAAGTCTCACGCTGTTTCCGACTCGAAAAGGGAATAAAAGGAAAAACCCGGTGGCGATAATCCAGGCATAGACAACAAATACCCACAGACCCAATTTTCCGGAAATGAAAATGATGGATTTATATAAGAATTTCCTCATAACGCGCGGCGTCTCGTATTTGGTAACCGTTGAACCCATGAACGATTAACTTATTGTTTTAGCTTTAAATGCTTAAACATTTTCTCGTATCGTTCAGGGCCAACGATCAGCTTCACTGTAGCCAGAGATCCAAGTATTGTTCCGAGAATCCCCGGTGCCATGACATTATGGCCTGCAAGGAATAATCCCCTAACCGACGTGCGATTCAGGATCGAAGCTTCAAGCAGCTGATCTGAAGAACGAAGAACGCCATAGGCCGAACCTTTCGGGCTGTTAACCCAGTCTCGTGTGGTAAGCGGCGTATAAACGTCCAGTAGTTTTGCGCCGTGCAGCGGCCCGAAGATTTCCTCCGCTTCACGAATTAAGCACCAGGCTCTATTTTCCTTTTCTCTGACATAATCTCCACCCCGCCGGCCGCTTTTAGTGTGCTCCCATTTCTGCCAGCGTTCGTACTCACCCGATGTCAGTATGGTCAGCAAATTCTTTCCATCACGCTCACTTTCTTTAAGTTGATAGTATTTCAAATCAAAAATAGTTCCGTTTTTTTTCGTATGAATTTTGAAAATATTATAGGATATGGCTTCATGGCATGAGGCGTCAACACCCACATGGACGCAAAACATTCCATCGGTGTCAACCATTTTCGATACGAGTCTACGATATGAGGGTTTTGCTGCGCCATCCGGCAGCATATTGAGAACGACTTTAGGATGTATGGTGCCGATGACAACCGGCGATTTTAATTCCAATCCCGATTTCAATTGAACGCCTTGGACAATGCGATTGTTCACAAGAATTTTTTCCACGCCATCACCGACAATGATTTTCCCCCCGAGGGTTTTAAGACGTTCGGCAAAGGCATTGGCCATCTGCGCACTGCCGCACTTTAAGCGCCAGGATGAAAACAGGTATGTCGCCAGCACCATGTTGTGATAAAAAACAGGGCACGATTCCAGCGGGACGCCGATCCAGCAGCAAGGGGTACCGAGAACTGCCCGCAGTCCGGGAGAGCATTTCAATTCAGTGAGGATTTTTCCGAACGGTTTCATATTCTCAAGCATCGAGACATCGTTTTGTCTATAAAACAGAAAATCAAGAGTGTGAATTTTTTCGCCATGCTGCCTTATGATTTTCATTATCCGGCTGATCTGCCGATGTTCGTCCGGAAAAGCATTTTTCAAATTTTCTTCATAAGCGTCAAAGCCGTCCGGAAGGTCAAAGACGAAATCCTCAAAGAGATATCTGTCGATGATACCTTCGGCCCCCATCCTCTCAACCGGGATTTGTGAAGAAACACCCAGAAAATCGAACAGTCTTCGCAAGACCTGACCGTCATCGAGCGACCCCAAATAGTGCACGCCGACGGCACAATCCATCCCCTTGCGAGTGTAGCTGCGCATTAATCCCCCGGGCAAGGGATTTTTTTCTATCACGGTTGTCTGGAACCCTATCTGGGCAAGGATGATGGCGGTCGAAAGTCCCCCCACACCGGATCCGATGACCAAAGCATTTTGTGAAGCAGATCTGTAAAGTTTCATACGAGCGGCGCCTCTGGCCAAAAAAACGGCCAGTCTGATCAAATGAATTTGAGTAGTATTCCGGCCCGTTGCGAAAAGGCGAGAGGGGTAACATCCTATGATTTTCGTACGAAAGGATGAATCAGAATTCTCTGGGTAATAAGCCGCGTAAATGTACAGGTATTTCTCAAAAAATCGACAAATGGACGAAAATGGGAAATCCTTTCTTTGCCGGGTGCATAATTGACACTGACCGGCACTTCGATAACGGGAAGTTTTTGCCATCCGGCTTTTACCAGGATTTCGACCTCAAACTGGAACCTTCTGGCGGTTACGTTCAGCTCCAGCGACTCCGGCAGAGGATAGATTCTTAACCCGCTTTGAGAATCGGCCACACGGGGTCCACCCGAAAGCACTACCCAGAAATTGGAAAATTTGCGTCCAAACCGGCTTGTCCAAGGGATTTTTTTATCTACCATACCCTGACGCATCCCCACAACAAGCGGTCGCTCATTTTCCGGAATCGCCTCAATCATATGCAGGGCATCCTGCGGATCATGCTGTCCATCCGCGTCAATTGTAATGGCCCATTCGGCAATTTTTTCAACTTCGGTAAACCCGGTGATAATGGCTGCCCCCTTGCCCCGGTTTTCAGTGTGCCGCAAGAGGCAAATGTCCGTATAGTTTCTGATTTTTTCATAGCTTGAATCGGTTGAACCGTCATCAACCACAAATACCGGCAAGTCGAGCTCCAGTGATCTTTTGATAACATCATCAATCCCGTGCTCATGGTTGTATAGCGGAATAATAACGGCAAATTTCCCCTTTTTGCCGGTATTGGGTGCAGGTACATTCTTGTGAGATGCCATTTCCTGTTTTTCTGTCAACCGAATCAGGTTCTATGCGAGTTCCGGCAAAAACGCCACAGCCCATGTTCCCGGGCCCATATGAACACCGGAGGTTAGTGAAAGGGGCTTCAGCAAAATCTCAGACGAGGGATAACGTGTTTCAATTTTTTTCTTTGCCGTATCTTCAACCCAGCGGCGATTGTCGGTATACTCAAGCATAATAAATGGAGATGCTTCTTTGTCAAATGATGATTCAAGTTTATCCATCGCAAACTTCAGCTGATCGTTGCGATTTTTTACAGCGCCGACCTTTTTAGCGCCTTCGGCCAGTGGGCTTATTATGGGCTTTACCCGGAACATATCACCTAAAAATGCGCTGGACTTCGCTAATCGTCCTCCGGCTGCCAGGTATTTAAGTTTATCAAGGAAGACATACTCCTCACAGGTGTCAATTGCCCTCCTGGCAAAATCAATTACCGCGTCCGGGTTATTGGTTTTAGCAGAATACCTTGCGGTGGCGATCACAATTGTTCCCAGGCGGCCTGATGCGGCAGAGGTATCGATGACGGTCAGGCGGTCGTCGGGATCATTGTTGTGTTTCCATTCCAGGGCAATATCGTAATTTCCGGTAAAGACAGATCCCACACAAAGGTATAATATCTTTGGATACTGGTTTACCACGCGTTGATAATACTGATGTCGTTCAAATATAGAGGCCTGGGAGGTAGATACCTTTACTCCGCCGCGCATGGTTTTATAAAGCTCCGAGGGAGAGAAGAGTGTTTCCGGCAGTGATTTATCGCCG
>JAJRVC010000053.1 GCA_024277475.1 Deltaproteobacteria bacterium | reverse complement strand
TTTATCGCTTCAAGCCCTTTTTGAAGAACTTTTCCCTGGAAGGCTGCGTTTTCTACAAGCCCGTTTTTGATGAGCCGGATCGAAGCCAGGGCTGCCGCGCAGGAGACCGGGTTGCCGCCATAAGTTGACCCATGGGATCCCTCGTCCCAATCCATCACATCGTCCGGTGCGATCAGGGCACTAAGCGGCATGCCCGAGGCGATTCCCTTGGCGCTGGTAAGAAGATCAGGCACCACGTCGAAATGCTCGATAGCGAACATTTTGCCTGTTCTACCCATTCCAGTCTGAATTTCATCGACCATGTATAAAATGCCGTATTTTTCGGCCAACACCTTGAGCCGTTTGTGATAACCCGGGGGCGGAACGATATAGCCACCTTCCCCCTGGATCGCTTCCACCACAATCAGGGCAACCTCTTCCGGTGGAACTATCGTCTTGAAGAGCTCATCTTCGATAAAGTGTACACAGGCAAAATCACATTCTGGATGGGTCAGGTTGTACGCACAACGATAGCAGTACGCATAGGGGACATGTGTCACGCCGGGCAGCAGAGGGCCGAACTTTCTCTTCTGAACAGCCTTGGAGGCCGTGAGGGTGAGTGCCCCCATGGTTCTGCCGTGAAAAGCGCCAATGAAGGCCAGGGCCTTTTGCCGGCCGCTGTGCCAGCGGGCAAGTTTGAAGGCGGCTTCGACCGCCTCTGCGCCTGAATTGCCGAGGAAGATGCGTTTATTAGACTTCCCGGGGGCGATGGCGGCCAGCTCTTCAGCCACCTCTATCATCGGAGCATGATAAAAATCAGCCCCGCAGGTATGAATCAGCCTGTCAAGCTGATTCTTGGCAGCTTCAACAACTTCAGGGTGACAGTGGCCGGTGTTGCAGACAGCGATTCCCGAAGTAAAATCAAGGAAGGTATTCCCGTCCGGGTCATTCACCCACACACCTTTGCCTTTGTCGATAACAAGAGGATATTCCCGTGGCAGTGAAGGGGATATGAAACGGGTGTCTCTTTCAATAAAAGCCTTTGCTCTGGGACCCGGCAATTTGGTTATAATCAGGGGACGACGCATAAAAAGCTCCCTTGCAATTTTAAAAGGTGATCGTTTTTTCGGGAACAAAACAGCCGGAAATGCTACCGGGTAAAAGGATTCGTATGTTTTTCCTGTCCAATGGTTGAGGAAAGGTATGGACCGTAGTCGTGTCCGAGCCAGATGATAGTGGCCCCGGGCAATGAGTATATTTTTTCTTTAATAGAAATCAGCAACGGCTTCGAGGAATTGCCGGGAAGGTCGGTTCTCCCCACCGCTCCCCACAAACAATGTATATCCAATTTATTATTTATCAACAAAAAAATGGACTTGTTGACAATTGGGGGCAGGCAACTTAAATTAACGGCTATTATGGAAGTCGATCGTGCGGATTGAAGAATTAAAATGGAGATAATAAATGGCCTTTGAAACCCGGGAAAAAGTTTTAGAAAAAATACTTGAGCAGGAAAAACCAAAATGTCCCCACTGCGACCAGGAAATGAACCTGTGGGAAGTACCGCCCTTCAACGTCGGTGACGGTCTTGGCTGGGGAGTTCCTTTTTTATACTTATGTTTTAATGATGATTGTTCGTTATATCGCCAGGGATGGGATCATATTGAGGAAAATTACGCCCACAAAGCGTCCTATCGCTGCATGAACTATCCGGGTACCGAGCAATTCGAAATTATGCCGGTATACAGCCACATGGGCGGCACCGGTCAAATCATCGATGAACAGGCGCTCGCTGAAAAGGAAATCCTGAAAGAAGCCATCAAAAGAGGCTTCAGCATTCTGGCCGATTGCTATGTATCCAAAGACGGCCCGACTATCCTCAAAATGCTGACGGATTCCACCGAACCGGCCCGGGTCAGGTTAAAAGCGGCGGAAATGATCGGTGATATTGGTGAGAATGAGGCCATTGAACCCATCGCTCATCTCAAGTTTGGTAATGAACTCATACAAAAGACGGTCGATGAGGCTATAAAGAAAATCCATAAAAGATATTTTACCCGTGAATGTCCGTTTTGTGCCGAAACTATCAAAGAGCGGGCAAAGATTTGTAAGCACTGCGGCAGGGAAGTTGCGGGCGTTTAATCTCCATCATAGTTTTCGAATATTGAAAACACTGTCGGCCGATAAGGAGGAAAAATGCAACCGAATTATAAATTTCAACTGCTCCTCTGCGTACCCACTCAAGAAAGTCTATCCGTGCATTTCGATTAAGGGCTCACTCAAAAATAACTTCATATTTTGGACGCCGATCCATCCCGTCCCGCTGCGTTGCGGAAGCTCGAAATATGCTTGATGTTCCTGTTATATATTTCTCTGCACATTCACATTCTCACTGTCGTAGGTGCGGAAAATCAATTTTTCTCTTTCCAGCCGATCTTTTGGAAAAGGCAGAAGCTCAAGGGATTCTAATTTTTCAATGGCCGCCTTTTTTGAGGGAATTGCATCCATCCCTTCCCCTGTCTTTTTTCCGGACACGGTGTCCAACACAATGGCTGTTTTGCCATCTGAAACCAGCGACAATGGAATCTGGTAATTTTCCAGCAATCTGGCAGCGGCGACTATCTCCCTTTCCCGTGATCCTAAGGATGCCGCGGCACATCTGATTGCCATAAAGCGGGTTTTACCACCGTCTGGACTTACCACTATATCCAGCTGGGACCGGTAAAGCTCACCGGCAACGGTCATTTCAATATCAGTGTCAATTTGGATATCTTCTTTCAAATATCCTTTTCGCTCTACCAGAAACTGTACGATAGCCTGTCGGTTTTCTTCAGCCCCAATGTTGGGCACGTTTTTGCCGGTAACAAAATCGGTGATCATGGTGTAGGGTTTAAGTGTGTCAGGCACCATTAACTCCTTTCCCAAATGGTGAGTTTCAAATTTTGATGTGGCCGCAAAAAGGCACAAAAAACACAAAAATATAATTTTACATTTAATAATTTCAATAGGTTATAAGATCAAAATTCGAGAATTTTGACTTTTTACGAGATTGTTAAATTTTTATAAAAGGATATTTTAACGGACCGTTAAGGAAAATGGAAGGCAAAATCGGAGCATGCCTGCAAAAAAGTCGACATTGACAAGCAGAGACACATTCTGTATTAAAGATTCACTCAAACTTAACTCCACATTTTTGACATAAAATGCAAAATTTCAAATTAAGTAACCCAATTCACAATTACTAAATTGGTTCCGGCTTGACCGGAATTGGAGAAATGCTCAATGAAAAAAATAATAGCACTGATGGTCGCATGTCTGATTATGTCTGTCGGAATAAATTCAAGAGTTTTCGCGGACCAGGAAAAAACTCCGGATCTAAATGCCGATAAATCCCGTATGCTTGTCGATAAAGCCCGAATTGTGATCGAAGAAATGATACTCAACGTGGAAAAAGAAAAGGCCGTACCGATTGATCTTATAAAAAATTGCGCCGGTATAGCGATCATACCCGGCATGTTCAAAGGGGCCTTAATTGTGGGCGGCTCTTACGGCAAAGGCGTTGTTTTGAAACACGAATATGGAACATGGTCTGCACCGGCATTTATCAGCATCGGGGCCGGAAGCCTTGGACTCCAGCTCGGTGGACAAGTCGTAGATCTTATTTTAGTCGTCATCGGCAAGCAGGCCATGGACTCATTTTTAAAAACCAAGTTCAAACTCGGTGCTGATATCGCTGTTGCGGCCGGTCCGGTCGGCGCCCAGGCGACAGCAGCCGCGGAAATCTTTTTTAAAGGAGGAATTTATTCTTATTCCCGAACCAAGGGGGTATTCATTGGCTTATCAATAGAAGGCGCCGGGATTGCAACCCAGGAAGATCTTAACAAAGCTTATTACAATGGATCCTACAGCCCGACGGATATCCTTTCCGGTGAAGTTCGTCCTCCAGAATCCGCTGTACAACTGATTAATACCCTTAATAAAGTCAGGTCAACCGAATGAGGTAGCGCTCACAGGCCTTTAGTAAGACCTGGTTGTTCAGCCCGGGAAGATAGCTGTAACTCCTCGATGAGTTGCATGAAAATTGGGCATGGGTCTAATTCAGGGATTAAGGGATTTGGGCATGGGAGAAATTCTATCTACGATGTTGCCTTTTTCAAAGAGGGTGTCACGATCCGTTCCGCATCGCCCCACAGACCTTCCAGGTCATAAAATTCACGCACCGGCTCATAAAACACGTGGATGATTACATGCCCATAGTCCAGCAGCACCCAGTGACCGTCTCTGCTGCCTTCAACGCTTAAAGGCTTTATTTTATGCTTTTTTAAATCCGTTTTAATAAAATCTGCAATCGCACTGACCTGGCGGTTTGATCGGCCGCTGCAAATGATAAAAACATCCGCGTAGGAGGTCAGATCAGCCACGTCAAGTACCACCACATTGATAGCCTTTCTGCCTAAAATTGCCTTGATATAAAGATCCAGGGACGGATCTATTTTTTTTGTCATAAATAAAGTCCTCTGGAGTTAATAAATTCTGCCGCTTTACGGGGCACTATATATCCAATCGACCGGCCCTCTTTTATCAGGCTGCGAATTCTGGTAGAAGAAATGTCCAGAGCAGTTACTTCAAAAATATGAATCGGCTGTTTGTCACCAGCCAGGTAGCAGGATTGCAATTCGGAAAATTTGTAGTCCCCTGATAGTCTGGATTTTAAATAATCGCCCATAAGTTCCCATCCAACACTGCTCAAGCAACGGTCTGCTTTCGGACGGTTAATGACGATGATCGGTACCTGTGCCAGCAACTGCTCATAGGATTTCCAGGAATCGATCTCCAGGAATGCATCCAGCCCCATAACCAGGTAGATTTGCGATTTTTCAGGTAATGTGCTTTTAAAATGGTTTACCGTATCGATGGTGTACGATGGGCCTGATCGTTTCAACTCGACATCGGACACGCTGAGCCCGGCGGTATCTTCAAGTGCCAGATTGAGCATGTGCAGGCGGTCACCGGCATCCGCCACCTCACCGGATAGTTTGTGGGGTGGAAGAGCCGCCGGTATTAAAAAAATTTCCTCCAGCTCAAAGCCTTCCTTTACTTCCAGCGCCGCTCGAAGATGCCCCAGATGAACCGGGTTGAAAGTTCCGCCGAAGAGTCCGAAACGCATAAAAAACCTGTTAATAGTTAATCATTATTTGTTATTTGGTAGACGTTCACGGGTTCAGTGGTTACGTTATTTATAATTTAGTATTTGTTCACCACAGGAAGCCATCAAAAAAGCCGGATCCTTAGAATATTGTGCTATTGCCGAATTTGCCCACTACCCTGAACCACGAATTTAGTCGTGGTAAGTTCCTCCAACCCCATGGGCCCAAAAGCGTGAAGCTTTGAGGTGCTGATACCGATTTCAGCACCCAGCCCCAGTTGCCCGCCGTCATTGAACCGCGTTGACGCATTTACCAGCACCACCGATGAATCGACTTCGCGAACGAAACGTCTGGCCCGCTCATAATCGCGAGTCACGATGGCTTCGGTGTGGTTGGAAGAGTATGTTGCCATGTGGGTGATAGCTTTGTCCATGCTTTTAACGACCCTGACGGCAAGGATCAAATCGAGATATTCAGCCGACCAGTCCGATTCTCGCGCCTTCTTAACATCGGGTAATATGCGGCATGTTTCGACACACCCTCTGAGTTCCACCCCTGCTTCGCTAAACCGTTTGGCCATTGCGGGTAAAAAAGATTCAGCCGCAGACTGATGCACAAGCAGTGTCTCCATGGCATTGCACACCCCGGGACGCTGGACCTTGGCATTAAAGGAAATGTCTTGCGCCATTTCCAGGTCGGCATCTGCATCTACGTAAACATGACAAACCCCTTTATAATGCTTCAAAACCGGTATCTTAGAGTTTTTCACCACAAAACGGATTAGTCCCTCGCCTCCGCGGGGAATAATGAGATCCAAAAATTCTTCCTGATTTAAAAGCATTAAAACGGCCTCGCGATCCCGAACCGGCACTACCTGGACGGATTTTTCCGGCATCCCTGCCTTGTTGAGCGCCTGTTCGATGATAACTCCCAGAGCCTGGTTTGAATGAAAGGCTTCCGAGCCACCACGCAAAATGACCGCATTACCGGCTTTTAGGCATAATCCGGCAGCATCTATGGTCACATTGGGCCTTGATTCGTAAATGAAACCGATGACCCCCAGCGGAATTCGCATACGGGCAATTTGAAGCCCGTTGGGTCGAATCCACGTCGGGCCCATGGTTCCGACAGGGTCTTTCAAACCCTCGACATCTCTGAGTCCGTTAACCATGGAGGTGAGGGTGGTATCTTTAATGGCCAGTCGATCCAGCATGGCGCTGGAAAGCCCCATTTCTTCAGCCCCGGCAATATCCTTTTGATTTTCCCCTTTAATGAAGTCGGCTTTTTTTTCCAGGCCTGTTGCGATGGATAACAAGGCCGTATTTTTTTGATCGGTGGAAACCCGAACCAGTCTATTGGCAGCCGCTCTGGCCGCTTTTGCCATGTCTTGAATTGTTGATTCTACGGTCATTGCAATTTCCCGCTATTTATTAAAATCACATCATGTTTGCACACGATTTATGCCCTATTCAATTCCTTGATAAAGCGGGATCTCCGCTATGACCGGCTATGCTTGTCCGGGTTGGGTACTTATATATCACAACCTGCCGTAATGGCAAGATTATCCCGGTGAATAACCTCGTCATAGGACTTATGGCCCAGCACCTGTTTTATGCGGTTGGATTTCAGGCCCATGATTTTTTGAATTTCAGTCGAGCTGTAGTTGACCAGCCCGATTCCCAGAGTTTCATTGTTCCGGTTTTGAAATTCTATCGGCGCACCGACACCAAAATCATCCTGCACCGCGATAATACCACTGGGCAGCAAACTTTTCCCGTTTTTTAAAAGCGCTTTCACGGCGCCGTCATCTATCTTGATGATCCCCCTGGGCTTTAACGAAAAGGCAATCCAGCACTTGCGACTGGCCAGTTTCTGTTTTTTGGGGATAAAATAAGTCCCATGTTTTTGCCCGGCAAACAGTTTGAGCAAAATATTGGGCAGGTCACCTGCGACAATCACCATGGGTACCCCGGCAGAACTAACTTTTTTGGCCGCTTTAACCTTGCTGATCATGCCGCCGGTTCCCAACGCGCCGGGGATATCACCGGCCAATTTTTCAGTTTCTTTACTTATCGTGGAAACGGTGGAAATCAATTCCGCATCCGGATAAGTCCGCGGATCTTTAGTGTAAAGACCGTCTATATCCGTAAGGTTGATCAGCACATCCGCATCCATCAGCAAGGTTATCATGGCAGCGAGATTATCGTTGTCGCCAAGTTTGATCTCTTCAACCCACACCGTATCGTTTTCATTGATAATCGGAACCACCTTCCAGGACAACAGGGTGCAAAGAGTGTTTCGGGCATTTAAGTATCGTTTTCGATTGGAGAGGTCTTCGCTGGTCAGAAGAATCTGAGCAACTTTCCGCTGATAGCGGCCAAAAGCTTTTTCATATTCCATCATCAAGCCGGCCTGTCCGATGGCTGCCACTGCCTGACGCTTGGGAAGCTCATCGGGTCTTGCGACAAGGCCGATTTTTTTAACACCCGAAGCCATGGCCCCCGAGGACACCAGGATCACTTCCAGCCCGTTATCGATCAATCGACAGATTTGGCGGGCGATGGACCGTATGGCTTTCAAATTCAATCCATTGTCTTCGGTCAGCACGTTGCTGCCCACTTTAACAACGACCCGTTTGGCGCGTTCAAAACTCAATTTACGGTTCATCGTCATATAATTGGCCCAATTGTTTGATTATTTTAGCGATCAGTTGTTCAACGCCTTCTTGGGTAACAGCAGAAATTAACAGAACTTCCCGGTCCTTGAGCATTGTCTGAAGTATTTTTGCCGTCTTGCCCGTACCGGGCAAATCCATTTTATTTAAAACCAGAATCTGGGATTTTTTCGCCAGCTGGGGGCCGTAACCGGCCAGTTCTCCATTGATGGTATCATATCCCGCTAACGGGTCTTGGGGATCGATGGCTGAAGCGTCCATCAAGTGAACCAGGATATGGGTACGTTCGATGTGGCGCAAAAAACGGATGCCAAGACCGGCTCCTTTGTGGGCACCTTCGATCAGCCCTGGTATATCGGCCACCACAAAAGGCTCTCCCCAGCCGGTCTGAACCACACCGAGATTCGGGGTCAGGGTGGTAAAGGGATAATCTGCAATTTTAGGGGTTGCTGAAGAAATAGCGCTAATCAGGGTGGATTTTCCGGCATTGGGCAGACCGATGAGCCCCACATCGGCGATAAGTTTGAGTTCGAGCTTGAGTTTTAGGAATTGGCCGGATTCGCCAGGCTGAGAAAACCGCGGAGCACGGTGGGTGGAAGTTTTAAATCGACAGTTGCCCTGACCTCCCCGGCCGCCTCGTGCAACGATAAACGCTTCCTCGGGTTGGGTGAAATCTTTTACAATGTCATTGGTTTCGGCATCTTTGATAAGCGTTCCCGGCGGAATTTCGATGATAAGGTCCTCACCGTTTTTACCGGTTTTTTTCTTTCCCTGGCCGTGACCGCCATTTTTAGCTTTGAATTCGCGTCTAAATCGGAATGGATATAAGGTGCGTCGCTGCGATGTGCTTTTTAGAATCACATCACCGCCCTTGCCCCCATCACCGCCATCCGGACCCCCCCGAGGGATAAATTTTTCACGCCTGAAACTCACACATCCACGGCCGCCGTTTCCGGATTGAACGGTAATGAATGCTTCATCAAAAAATTTCACTCTGCATAAACGCTGACTTTTTTATGTGTGCGTCCCTTTCTTTCAAAGGAAACGGTGCCGTCGATCTTGGCAAACAGGGTATAATCTTTGCCCATACCAACGTTCTCACCGGGATGGATTCTGGTTCCCAGTTGCCGCACCAGTATATTGCCGGCTCTTACCGATTCTCCGCCAAAGCGTTTGACGCCGCGTCTTTGTGAATTGCTATCGCGGCCGTTTTTGGAACTTCCACCTGCTTTTTTATGAGCCATTTTTAAACTCCTAATCGATCTGAGAGATTCTGCTACGGCCTTGGAATTCTCTTCGTATTTTTTAAGATAGGCCTAGTTGTCTTTCTATCCGGCTTCTTTTTCCGGCTCATCTTGCTTAGCCGTAGCCGCTTTGGCTTCTATCTTCTCCGAAGCCGCTTTATCGGGCGCTGCTATCTTAGCTTCCTCTTTTTTTGGGGCAGCCTTCTCCGTTTCCAGCGTCTTTGCCTCAGTTTCAGGCTCATCCTTAGTTTCGGAAGATTTTTGGCTTTTGGTTTTATACTGTCAATCAGTACGGCCGTAAATTCCTGGCGATGGCCATTTTTACGGCGATAGCGTTTACGCCGTTTGTATTTAAAAACGATTATCTTTTTGGCCTTGCCCTGCTCTACAATGTGCCCTTCAACCGCAACATCTTCCAGTGCAGGCTGCCCGATACTGACGTTTTTTCCATCTGAAAACATCAACACCCGGTCAAAAATCACAGGATTGCCAACATCCCCTGCAATTTTTTCGACTCTTAGAACTTGTCCTTGCTGGACTTTATATTGCTTTCCGCCTGAATTCACTACCGCGTACATGGGGTCGGCCTCCTATAATCGAATTTTTGTGTCTTTAGTTCAAAATCAGCAAATATTAATCTTTTCACACGATTTGTCAAGCAATATTTTTGATCGAAACTCAGCCCGGAAGACACGAAAGCATAAAAAATCGACAGGATACCTCGATTTTAGGCATTTTGAAGTTTAGACAATTTTCTGAGCAACTTAAGTTGCTGGTAAAAAAAATTGCCGCAATATGCGCAAAATTTATTTGTGAGATACTAAATTGGACATAACCTCAATCGGTCATATTATTAAACATGGGTTGTGAGTACGGAAAACAGGATTTTCGGTTGACCTTGAATCAAATTGAAAAATGAACTAAAAAACAAACAGCATTGAATAATTTAATCCATTAAAAAATCAGCGACCAGCAGCAGAAGTGGCCCCTTTCAGGGGCCATCCTCATGCCCCGAGCTCTGCTGCTGGTCGCTGATTAAACACTGGAGGCGTGATTTGAATACAACTATCCATCATCAGCTCATCCATTGGGACATGGCATCCTATAAAGCGAAAGACAAGGACCTTCTAAGAGAAGAACCGCTTTCCATTAGAGTGGAGGGCAACCCCTATTCCGTCATGATGCGTACGCCGGGCGATGAAATTCCATTGGCAGCAGGATTCTGCCTGACGGAAGGTATCATCGATACACCGGAAGATTATACCTCGATCGCTTTCTGTGACGGTGAAGATACCAATGTGATCGCCGTAACGTTAAAGCCGTCCCGACGTCATAAAATCTCTGAAATTTTGGATCGTAGAGGCTTTATCAGTCAATCCAGTTGCGGCCTTTGCGGAAAAGAGATTGTAAAGGATCTCTTTCAGCTCATTAAGCCCCTTGAGGATGATATTCGGATCGATGCCAACAAGGCACTATCCTGTCTGGAAACGATTACCCGGCACCAGCCCCTGCGCTCTCAGACCCGTGCAGCGCATGCCGCTGTTTTATATAGCTTAAAACTTGATTTTATAGCTGCCGCCGAGGATGTGGGGCGGCATAATGCTCTGGACAAAGTCATCGGAAAGATTTTTTTGAACCGTAAACTGGAACGGGCCGCAATATTGACCCTGTCTTCCCGGATCAGCTATGAACTGGTCCAAAAAGCAGCCCGGGCACGCATCCCGATCATTCTGGCCATATCACGTCCCACAGCCCTGGCGGTAAAGCTGGCTTCGGAGCTGAATATTACGCTGGCCTCTTTAGCGGACGGACCCGGATTATATGTTTTCTGCAGTACACAGCGGCTTGTTACTTCGAACAGTTGATGCATGCCGACAGTCCATACGGGACGAAGCCCCATAAGCACCGACCTAGAGGATCAGAGCGTGCATCCTGCTGAAAGCCTATCCCATCCCCACAAAATTCTTGCTTTATTAGGGTGGGATATGCTGAATTAAAGCAAAGCTATTGATGGTTTCGTAAAAAGTCCGGAAAGAGCCAAAATAAGAGTTTCAGTCAAAAAAATAAAATTATGGATATTTTCGTCATTGCTTTCTCAGCCCTTGCCGTTTTAGTTGCCGGCATTATTCGCGGTTACAGCGGCTTTGGTTTTTCGATGATCGCAACCACCAGCATGACCCTCGTCCTGCCTCCGGTGGAAGTCA
>JAJRVC010000007.1 GCA_024277475.1 Deltaproteobacteria bacterium | reverse complement strand
GTTTATGGCACCGGAAATTTTAACAACAACGATTTGATTTGTCGCAAAGGCAGGAGGTACAAACCAGAAAAATACTAAAAAGAAAAAGGAGTTTTTATGCAACATGATAGAAAACCTCCCAATAGATTTTGGGCTTCTTATCATTGTTTCACAATGGCGGGGGCAAATCAAAGAGGCTTTGCGGAAAAATAAATGTTAAACTGGGTATTGTTAATACTAAAGGAAAATGAGATGGGCTATAAAACAATATTCATTGTCGATACGGTTCGCGGCGAACGCATACAACTGGCAAAATTTCTCAGCGAAGAGGTTATAACCGTTATGACGTTTGTATCCATCAACGATTGCTTCAAGCGTCCCGACCTCATCCGTAGCGACCTGATCGTGTTTGTACCCCGAAAAGATAAAAATGAAATCAAACATCTGTTCAATATAAAAAAGAAATATCGCCAGATACCGATCATTCTTCTGTTGAATAACGATTTTCCGGATATCAACCTTACAGAGATATCCGATGGCGGTTTTGCTTCTCCCTATAAAGCCTCCAGCAATGAAAAGGTGAGGGAAATTATGCTCGGTCTTATGGATACAGAAGGACTGCCCGCCCGCACAGAAGTTCCCCACCCGGTTCCGATTTCTGCTGAAGTTCAAGCCGCATTGTCACCGAGGCCCGAATGAGTCCAAAATCCACACATGCAATTGCCGTAGGCCCCTTCTCAATAGGAGGACAAAATCCTCTGGCTCTCATCGGTGGACCTTGTGTGATCGAGTCTGAAAAAAATGCAATGGGTATCGCCGAAAAACTCAAACGTATTACAGAAGATTTGCACGTCCCGTTCATCTTCAAGGCTTCTTACGACAAAGCCAATCGCACATCAATAAAATCGTATCGCGGTCCGGGACTGAATGACGGATTAAAAATACTGCAAAAAATCAAAACCGAACTCGATCTGCCAATTTTATCAGACGTTCATAAAGAAGAAGAAATCGACCCGGCGGCAGAAGTCCTCGACATTTTGCAGATTCCCGCGTTCCTTTGTCGACAGACCGACCTACTGGTCAAAGCGGCACAAACCTGCAAACCCATCAACGTGAAGAAGGGCCAGTTCCTCGCGCCGTGGGACATGAAAAACGTGATCGTCAAGCTGGAAGAAAGCGGTAACAACAATATCCTGCTCACCGAACGTGGAACCACCTTCGGCTACAACAATCTGGTTGTCGACATGCGCTCTCTGGTTCTGATGCGCGAGCACGGCTATCCCATAATATTTGATGCCACTCATAGTCTGCAACAACCGGGAGGACAAGGCACAAAAAGCGGCGGTCAAAGCGAAATGGTCCCCGATCTGGCTCGCGGAGCCGTAGCCGTCGGTTGCGATGCCCTGTTCATGGAAATCCACCCCGAGCCGGACAAAGCACTTTCGGATGGACCCAATATGTTGAAACTCGAACTGGTTTCAGACCTGCTTGAGCAACTGGTAACACTCGACCAGATCGTAAAAGGCCAAACCGCTTCTCACTCAAACTAAAACCATGAAACGCCTCATTGCCATACTTATTATGGGAACTCTGAGTACCGTTTTTTCGCATCTGGTGTATGCAGAGGCCCCCGCAACCGGCTTACCTGGGGCCTGGCAAAACCTCCCGCCAACCCCTTCCGCAAGAACAGAAAATTCCGCCGCGATTCTACAAGGTAAAATCTATGTTCTCGGGGGATTCTCTCCCAAAGGCGTTTCCACTCAGGTTGATGTGTGGGATCCTGTATTGAGAAACTGGAGTCTGGCCCTGCCACTTCCGCATGCGTTGCACCACACCACGGCAACCGTGGTTAACGGAAAGCTTTATGTCATTGGCGGATTTGAAACCGAATTATGGAAACCTGTGAGCACTACTTATGAATACAATCCCGATCTGCATAGATGGTTCAATAAAACACCGATGCCCACGGCACGCGGGGCGCATGCCGCCGCCGTCATCAACGGCAAAATCCATTTAGTCGGCGGGGCGTACCGAAAACTGTTCAACCTCGTCAACACCGATGCACATGAGGTTTACAATCCGGCAACAGACTCATGGGAAACTCTGCCACCGTTACCCACACCCCGCGACCACCTAACGGCAACAGAAGCAAACGGCAAATTGTTTGCCAGAGGCGGACGAGTGGATGTTGATTATCACCACAATCTGGACACCAATGAATCCTATGATCCGAAAACTCAAAAATGGACTCGACATGCACCCTTGCCCACAGCGCGTAGCGGCATCACCTCACAATACCTGAACGGCTGGGTTCATGTTTTCGGCGGCGAGTCAGGCGAAGGAACATTTATAGAAAACGAAGCCTACAACCCAACAACGAATAAATGGAAAACCTTCAAACCCATGCCCAGCGGATTGCATGGACTGGCTTCCGTCCTTTTAAAGAACAAAATACACATCCTCAATGGCGGCCCGCATCCCGGTGGTGGCGGCAGCAACCATCATCGCATCTTCTCCCCACCCACTGACGTGGGAGGTAATGCTGGCGGACTATAGTTAAATGTTTGTCTGCAAAAAAGGGATTGATGAGTAGAGTCCAGCGTCATGCTGGCCACTAACGTGGGAGGCAAGGCTACGCCTTGAGGAAATTTGGACGAAATTATAGATAAAGGCTTGAGGATGTTTGTTTCGCTTGATGGGATTGATTAGCTGAGTCCAGCATCATGCTGGAGGGGGGAGGAGGGTGGCTCCCCTTTTGGGGAGCCGGAGAGAAAAAAGCTTGTTAGCCATCGAGGTTGGCACGCCACGGATTGAGCCACTTGGAGGTGAACTCAATCCGTTGGAGGTGGCAGTGCCAGTTCGAATCTTCAGTTATAGATAAAGCAATCCTCGTGCCAAACAACGGCC
>JAJRVC010000052.1 GCA_024277475.1 Deltaproteobacteria bacterium | reverse complement strand
GCCGCGGACTTGGCCCGGAAGAAAAGCGGTTGCGTTATACCATGGCTCAGTCGAAAGAGCTCAGAGACAGTTGGGTTGCAGAAAGGAGGGGGTAAATGCTTCACGGTTATGGTGGACATATCCTGCGGGTGGATCTGACATCCGGATTGATTAAGCGTGAAAAATCAGATCCCGCTTACATGCTTGATGTCATCGGTGGCCGGGGACTCAATTCCACCCGCCTGTACGAAGAATTGGAACGGGATTGCGGTCCCCTCACGCCGGAGAATATGCTGCTTATCGGTGTCGGTCCGCTTACCGGCACTCTTTTATCGGCTTCGGCTTTTATGACCATTTCCGGAAAATCGCCGATGACGGGCATCCTTGGTGATTCGGCCGCCGGCGGGTTTTTCGGAGCCGAGCTTAAACAGGCCGGTTACGACCAGGTCGTGATGACCGGACGCTGCGAAAAACCCTGCTATCTTTACATCGCAGACGATCACGTTGAAATCCGCGATGCATCCCATTTGTGGGGGAAAGATATTTGGCAAACTACAGCGGCGATTCGCAAGGACATCAACGACAACGCCGTTCAAGTGGCCGCCATCGGCCCGGCCGGGGAGAACCTGGTAAAATATGCCACCGTAGCCTGCAACAATTCCCGCATGTGCGGCCGCACCGGTATGGGGTGCTTATTCGGTTCCAAACATTTAAAAGCCGTGGCCGTTCGCGGCCGGGGACGATTGACGCTGGCCGATCCGCTGGGTTATCTGGATCTTTGCCGGGAACTGGATCAGAAGATTATGATCCATCCGGAATATGAAAAGCGCAATGCTCTGGGATCTACCTTATTGATGAAGGCTTTAGATGATATCGGAATTCTTCCCAACGATCATTTTCAGCAGGGCCTGTGCGAATATGTGGATCGTGTCAGCGGTGAAACCCTGGCTGAAAAATTCAAAGTCAAAAATAAGTCCTGTTTTAATTGTAACCTCCATTGCTCCCGCTATTATCTTACCGGCGAAGTGGAGGCCGAGGGACCAGAGTTTGAAACCCTCTGCAGTTACACTTCCCGGATCGGCAACAATAATCTTGAATTTGGTCTTAAAATGAATGCCTTTCTCAATCGCATGGGGTTGGATTCGCTCAGCTCGGGGGAGACCATTGGCTGGGCGATGGAATGCGTCCAAAGAGGGCTGCTCACCAAAGACGATTTCGATGGACTTGATTTTACCTGGGGCAACTGCCAAACGGTTGAAAAACTGCTGGGGATGATCGTCCGGCGGGAAGGCATCGGGGACCTCTTTGCTGAGGGAACCCGCAGCCTGGCCCGACATTTCGGTAAAGGGACCGGAGAATATGCCTTTCATGTTAAGGGACTGGACATGATCTGTGGCGATCCCCGCGGAATCAAGGCATTTGGCCTGACTTATGCCATCGCTTCCAGAGGCGGCGATCATCTGAGAGCCGAGCCGTTTTTTGAATTGACCGAACGTTATGATGAGGCCGAAAAACGCTGGGGAGTGCGGGATATTGCCGATCGGTTGTCCGACAACGGCAAGGCCATCCTGGTGGAACATACCGAGCGTCAGGCCTTGCTCACGGATTGTGTGACCCTGTGCAAGAACATCGGTTTGAGTATGGACATTCTCGATTTCGATTTTGCTTCGCGTTTGTTGACCGCCGGCACCGGCCTGAAATTTACCCCTGAAAAAGTGGATGACGCTTTGAAAGGCGTCATCGATAGAGATCGCAAAATGAATATCGATTTCGGAGTAACCGCCCGAGATGATACCCTGCCGAGACGATTTACCCACGAACCTCTGAAAGAAGGGGCTTCAAAGTGACAGATAGTACCGGTCGACCGGATGGTCAAGGAATACTATAGGGCCAAGGGATGGGATCGGGATGGCGTTCCTCGGGATTGAGCCCAAACTACTAATGCCTGTTGTCACTGGTTACTGACTGCTGGTCTCTAAGGATTGTTCGTTCCTATTAAACCTGGAGTAGACAGGATGCCTCGATTTACACATGGCGGTACCACTAATTACGGTCAAATCGCGGGCATTTTAATGCTCGATTCCGATATTCCGCGCCTGCCCGGTGACCCGGGGCATGCTGAAACCTTTTCATTTCCTGTAAGATACGGGGTGATACGAGACTTTCCGTTTGAAGATCTGGTGAATATCCGGACCGACAATCTCAAGGGTGTTATCAAGGCGGCACTTGAGCTGCAGCGAGAAGGTGTTAATCTTGTGGCCGCCGACTGCGGCCTTTTTTCGCTGTTTCAACGCGAAATAGCCGATGCGCTCACCATCCCGTTTATCGGTTCGGCTTTATCTTTACTTCCCCTCATTGCCGGATTTTTACCCGGTTACCAGAAAATTGGTCTCATCACCGGCGATTCCCGCATGTTGAAAACTCAACATCTTGAAGCCGTCGAGGCCGATCCGGACCGGCTAATGATCCGGGGGATGGAAAACAGCGCGGAGTTTGAAAAAGTTGTGGTCAACCGCGGCCGCAAGCTTGATCCGGCAGCGATGCAGGCCGACGTCTTAACAGCTGTCGAGGATCTTTTCAGGTCCGGAGAGTCCATCGGTGCCGTGGTACTGGAGTGCACCAACCTGATTACTTTCAGATCCGACATTCAGGATCGGTTCGGCACAGCCGTTTTCGACCTGGTGAGCCTGATAGAGTTCTTTGCAGATGGCTACCGCTTCAGAAACTTTACTTCCCGATACATTTCCGGCGATAAAAAAAAAGATTATACAACCGGTAGAATCAGAAAGGAGGAACACAATGAAAGTACTTAAATTTGCAGTTATCATCTTAACCGGCCTATTGCTCTTGTCGAATTCCTTCCCAACAGCGGTATCGGCTGAACCTTTTGTCATGAAATTCGGCCTGGCAGCGCCGGATTTGAATCCCAGCTTTTGGGCCACGCATTACAACTATTTTAAATCCGAAGTCGAAAGAAAATCCAATGGCCGCATTAAAGTGGAACTGATTTGGGGCGGAGCGCTGGGGAGCCCTGCCGATCGACTGAAACAGGTGATGATGGGGCAGATTCAAGGCGCAGACACGGCCGAAGGCCCCCTGGCACAGGTGTTTAAACCGGTCCAGGTTTTTTCGATACCCTATTTGTTTGAAAATAAATATCAGGCTTGGCGTGTTTACGACGGCCCGTTTGTGCAAAAGCTTAACGAACAACTTCTCCAAAAGACCGGACTCAGGGTATTGCACTGGTGGGAATCCGGCGGGTTTAAACAATGGACCAATTCAAAAAGACCCATCAAAACACCGGCCGACATGGACGGTTTGAAAATACGGGTTATGCCTTCCCCCGTTTTTCAGAAACTGGTTTCAAGTCTCGGGGGTTCACCGACCCCGATCAGTTTCGGGGAATTATATGGTGCGTTGAAAACTAAAACCGTCGACGGCCAGAATAATGCCTTATCACTGGTTAGTCTGTTTAAATATTATCAAGTTCAGAAGTATGTCACCATCGACAACCATGTGTACGCCGTCTCCTCGATGATCATCAATGACAAGTTTTATCAAAGTCTGCCTGAAGAGCTCCAACAGGTTATCCAGAAGGCCCAAAAAGTCGCTCTTGCGGTTAATCGCGGTGTTTCCGGCTACACCGATCACATGGCCGTCGATAATTTAAAGAAACACGGTATGGTAATATACAGACCCACTGAAGCCGATCGAAAACTCTTCATAGATAAAGCCCAGGCTCCTGTTCTTGAATGGCTTCGCAAAGAGGTCCCCGGGGATTGGGTCGACGGGATGCTTCAAGCGGCTGAAAGCGCTAAATGAAACTGTGGTCGCGTATAATTAAATATCTTGAAAGCATCGAGACGAATATGTGCCGGCTGCTCTTGGTTCTGATGAGCGTGATTGTCGTTGTTCAGGTGTTTTCGAGATATTTGTTTAACTATTCTTTCGTGTGGGCGGAAGAATTGGTGCGCTACCTGATGATATGGATGGTTATGATTGGTGCCGCCAGAGTTCAGGCAATGGGTGAACATATTCGGATAGATTTTTTCCCCATGCTGGCCGGCCCGCGGGGCAGACGCTTGATGGATACGGTCTTTCGACTCTGTACCTTAACTTTCTTGATCATCATTTTCGTCAAAGGAATTAAAATCGCAGCCTTCAACCGGCTATTTGAAAGTTCCGGATTAAGAATTAGTATGCTGTGGCCGACATTAGCCATACCAATCGGCGCGCTTTTTATCATTCTTTACACGCTAAAGGGTCTATTTCAAGATATCCATCAATCCATTTTCTGGTCAAAAAATAAGCTGTTGGAAGAGGACGAGCGCCTGTCGGCAGAAAGGCGGATGTCAGTATCGGAGACACTTCCACCAGGTCCGGATAGGAGTTGACAGCCATGTCTTTGGGGTGGATGATCCTGATATTTGTCGTGTTGCTGATTGCCGGCATGCCGGTTGCTTTTGTCATGGGGTTTTCAGCATCCCTCTATCTGCTTTTTTCTTCCCAGGTATCCTTTCTCGATATGGCTCCGCAGAAGCTATTCGCGGGAATGGATTCTTTTGTTCTCATGTGCATCCCCTTTTTTATTCTGGCCGGTGAAATAATGACCCGCGGCAAAATTGCGGATCGAATTGTAGATTACGCCAATCTTATCGTGGGGAGGTGGCGCGGCGGGCTGGCCCATGTAAATATTTTAGCTTCCATGCTTTTTGCCGGAATCACGGGGGTGGCATTGGGCGATATCGCAGCACTC
>JAJRVC010000051.1 GCA_024277475.1 Deltaproteobacteria bacterium | reverse complement strand
GTACCGGCGAAAACGGCTTAAACCCCGACTATTTTGACATTCTGGAGTACCTGCATAGCCGCAAAATTAAATTAACCCTGGCTTCCAACGGTTACACGCTCTCCATTACCCCCGACGAAATGCTCAAATATTTCGGAGACGTGGAATTTTCCGTGGACTTCCCGGACCAAGCCCGCCAGGACAGATTCCGCGGCGAAGGGAACTGGAAAACCGTCATGGAAGGTATTGAGCGATGCCGGAGACTGGGCATCCGCGTTTCCATATTGGCAGTCCTGATGAACTTAAATTATAAAGACCTGTCAAATATTGCCGGGCTTGCCGCTTCCTTTGGATCTGATTTTCGCGTCAACGTCTATCAACCCGTGTACACTGAAGAGTTCAGCCCAAATTTTGAACAGTATTGGGACGCATTTAAACTCCTCTTCGACCGCAGTGAAATCATCTCCGTGACGGAGCCGCTGGTAAACTCCTTTTTAGGTCTCAGCGGCCTGAACGGCACCCCCTGCGGCGGACACAGCATGCGGATAACCCCGGACGGGAAATTAAAAGCCTGCGTTTACTGGCCCGAATCCAATCTGACCATTGATGACCTGGCAGATAAAAAAGACACCATCGTCGAATCCCCATTGTTTAAACAAACCCATTTCACACCAAAATTCTGTCTGGACTGTGAACATGTCGCCAATTGCGGCGGGGGATGTGCTGCCCGGCGCAAACTGCGCGGCCGCTTTAAAGAACCGGATGAATACTGTCCGATCTATCAGGGGCAAACGATTCAGCTCAAGGGGCATCAATCGTCGGCTGTAAAACCGCTGCGCACCGGTAGCATCTGCACTACCATCGTAAGGGGAAATTAACAAAGCGTAGCATCATCGAATAATGTATTCTGTCATTTCAAAAAAAGACAGAGCAACCTGTCGGGTCGTAGCCGAAGGCGAAGCCTGAAGCAATTCCACCCTTCGAAATTATGCGGTTCGATATTCGTTATTCTGCGGTTCACTGTTCCAACTATGTGTAGTTTCACACGATGGCCGAATTGCCTGTGACAAATAAAAAGTACGAATTTCCGAAAGTTCTCTATGTGGAGACGACCAACCGCTGCAGCCTCCGCTGCAAGGGATGTATTCTTTATCGGGGAAACTGGGAACCGGAGCGTGATATTTCTTTGCAGGAATTTATCATGATCACAGACCAGTTGCCCGAACTGGAGCGGACGGTGCTTCATGGAATTGGAGAACCGCTTTTAAACAAAGAACTTTGCAGGATGATTGCGCATCTGAAAAAACGCAACGTATTTGTTCTCTTTAATTCCAACGCTATTTTGCTTGATGA
Organism: Deltaproteobacteria bacterium; assembly: GCA_024277475.1. The sequence goes on along the minus strand of JAJRVC010000051.1, from coordinate 1,211 downwards.
AAAACGGCAGGATGAAATCATTGACACCGGGCTGGATGAATTGCGCATTTCGTTGGATGCCGCCTCCCCCCAAGGATATAAAATTATTCGCAACAGCAACAAGTTCAATCGGATTGTTCAGAATCTAAAAGCCTTTGTGAACCTTCAAAAAAAAAGACATGCTGTCACTCCAAGGCTTTCGTTGTGGTTTTTGGGAATCAAAGAAAATATCGCAGAACTGCCGGGCCTGCTCCGGCTGGCAGCCGATATCGGAATTGAAGAAATACATCTGCAACGGCTGGTCTATTTTCAAGACCATGAGGGTTACGGCGTAGCCAGACGTGAAAAAACTTTGCGGGGTTCAAACGATGCTGCCCTGGAGCTGATTCACAGCAGTCGGTTGCTGGCCGCCCGGTTGGGCATCCGGTTCAATGCATCGGGTCTGGGCAACCCTCTTGAAAGCGTGCAGGTGGATCCTACTGCGAAAATGCCATGGAGCAAGTGTTATCGACCGCAAACGTTGATGTACATCACCGCCAACGGCAATGTTTTACCCTGCTGTATTTCCCCTTTTTCCACTATTGACTATTCTTCTATAATTTTGGGTAATGTTTTTGAGTCCTCATTGGGAAAGATATGGTCGGGTCCTGAATATACGGTTTTCAGAAAACAGCTTCAAACAGAGACCCCACCGAAATGCTGCCAGGGATGCGGTGTTTTATGGAGCCTTTAATTAGTTTCCATCCATAAATGGCCTTTTTGTCCAATCTCAGCGTCAATCTTCGCAATTGCTTGTGCGACGTACCGGAGTACGTCTCCGCGCAATTGCTTGATTTCCTTGATCTTGAACAAAAATTCGCATTTCTTGATTGGAAACGCCTATAGGTGCCCATCCACTTAAATTACTAATTGTGGACGGGCATCAATTAAGTGCCGATATCGTTGATTGGATGTAAATACAGACCTCGGTGAGTAGTTACCTGGTTGAAGGGTCGATCAGGTAGTTATAACTTCTAAATATTACGTTTGTTGAAACATGAAGTGTCCAACTGTTTTGGCCGCATAGGCACCAAAACACAAAGATTAATTTTTACAAACATTTTGTTTTGTGTCTTTGTGCCTTGGTGGCAATTCTTCCGGTTTGTCCGGGATTATTACGAAAAATACCAACTATTATCACGAGAATTGAAATGCAAAATACCCTATACATAGTGCTTGCTTTTTCGATGGGC
>JAJRVC010000001.1 GCA_024277475.1 Deltaproteobacteria bacterium | reverse complement strand
AGAGGGCATTGGGATCGAAAACGTACTGGAGTCAGCGGTTCGGAAATTGCCCCCACCGGCCGGAAATCCTGCCAAACCCTTAAAAGCACTGATTTTTGATTCGCACTATGATTCCTATCGAGGCACAGTTGTACATTTTCGTGTGTTCCAGGGACGGATTTCTAAAGGTGACGTGATTTCATTTATGTCCAATCAGGCTGCTTATAAAGTTGAGGAAGTCGGGATATTCCAGCTGGACATGATAAAGCAGAAACAACTCTCCGCCGGACAGGTCGGGTATCTGGTTGCCGGAATCAAAACCGTCAGCGATACCCGCTGTGGTGACACCATCACATTAAAAAATGAGCCGTGTGATGCCCCCATGCCCGGCTTCAAAGAAGCAAAACCGGTGGTATTTTCTTCCATCTACCCGGTGGCTTCGGATGGTTACGAAGAATTGGTAATTGCCCTTGAAAAGCTGAAGCTAAACGATGCCGCCCTGATCTATGAAAAGGACACGTCCGTTGCCCTGGGTTTCGGTTTCCGCTGCGGATTTCTGGGCCTGTTGCACCTGGAAGTCGTCCAGGAAAGACTCGAACGGGAATACGGGCTTTCCCTCATCCTCACAGCCCCGTCGGTTCAATATAAATTGTTAATGAGCGACGGCACGGAAGCAACCATAGACAATCCTGCGCTTTATCCTGATCCCACGGTCATCGAGCTCACCAAGGAGCCCTTTATCCGGGCATCTATCATCGTACCGGATCGTTACATGGGTGCGGTAATGAAGCTTTGTCTGGAACGACGCGGAATCAATAAGAATTATCAATATCTTACCAGCGACCGCCTCGAAATGATTTTTGAGATACCTCTGGCAGAGGTTGTTTATGATTTCTATGACAGGCTCAAATCGATCACCCAGGGGTACGGTTCCTTTGACTATGATATCATCGACTTCAGGCAGACGGATCTTGTCAAAATGGATATTCTCATCAACGGGGAGCGGGTGGATGCTTTATCCCAACTGGTACACAGAGACAATGCCGTCGCAAGAGCACGAACAGCCTGTGAAAAATTGCGGGATGAAATTCCACGGCAGATGTTTAAAATTGCAATTCAGGGGGCCATCGGCGGCAACATTATCGCCCGTAAAACCGTATCAGCTTTCAGAAAAGACGTCACCGCTAAATGTTACGGCGGAGACATTACACGCAAACGCAAACTGCTTGAAAAGCAAAAAAAGGGGAAAAAAAGAATGAAGATGGTCGGCCAGGTCATGATCCCTCAATCAGCCTTTCTGGCGGTGCTGAAAACCGATACCGACTAGAGTGAATTCGGCCTCCGGCCCATAAAAGGGGGCATGAGTCCCGGCGGAAAGGTGGAATACAATAATTTTGATGTGGCCACAAAAAGGCACAAAAACCACAAAAATAGAATTTTACACTTAATAATTTCAATAGGTTATTAGATCAAAATTCGAGAATTTTGACTTTTTACGGGATTATCAATTTTGAAGATAAAATATTCAATCCGGCTATGGCATAAATCATGTGCAAACATGATGTGATTTTAATAAATAGGGCATAGAGGTTCCAGGTTCACGATTCAAAGGTTACAATCGATTTTTTTCAACCCGGAACGTTGAACCCTGAACCGCTCAACCTGCGTTAAAAGGAGTACCATGGGAAAAACCGTCTCTGAAAAAATTTTTAATTCTCACTCTATCGACAACCCGTCCGATGACATATATGTTCTGCGTCTGGACGCTGTATTCTGTCACGAAATTACCACACCGGTTGCCATTAATGATCTGGTAGCCCGGGGTAAAGACAGGGTGTTCGATTCCGACAGGATTAAAGCAGTCATCGATCATGTCACCCCCGCCAAGGATTCTAAAACGGCCACCCAGGGCAAGATTCTGCGAGATTGGGCTCGGCGCCATGGTATCAGCGACTTTTTCGATATCGGCCACAACGGTGTCTGTCATGCACTGTTTCCGGAAAAGGGATTTGTCAGACCGGGCCATACCATCATCATGGGAGACTCTCACACCTGCACCTACGGTGCTTTCGGGGCCTTCGCAGCCGGGGTCGGAACAACCGATCTTGAAGTCGGCATCTTAAAAGGCGTATGTGCCTTCCATTATCCTAAAACAATGCAAATTAATATCCGCGGCACCCTGCCGACCGGTGTATTCGCCAAAGATGTCATCCTCTCGATCATCGCAAAAATCGGGGTCGGTGGGGCCAGCGACAGAATCATTGAATTTGCCGGTCCGGTTGTCGATAAAATGAACATGGAAGCCCGGATGACCCTTTGCAATATGGCAGTGGAAGCCGGCGCAACCTGCGGCATCTGTTATCCCGATGAAATTACGGTCGACTACCTGTGGCAGTTTATCCGCAGTGAGTACCCAACTAAAACAGCCGCCCTGAAAGCTTATCAGCAGTTTTTACCCGATCCGGATGCCGAATATGTTGAGATCATCGACCATGATGTTTCAGGGCTGGAGCCTTTAGTAACGTTTGATTTCAAACCTGATAATGTACGACCGGTTAAAGACATGCAGGGGACGGAAATCAACCAGATTTTCATCGGTTCCTGCACCAATGGTCGTATGGATGATTTACGAGTGGCGGCGCGGGTGCTGAAAGGGCATAAAATCAGCAATACGCTACGGGGCATCGTCAGCCCGGCGACGACCCGAATTTATCAACAGGCCCTGGAGGAAGGAATCCTTCAGACCTTTATGGAGGCCGGCTTCTGTGTCACCAATCCCACCTGTGGACCCTGTCTGGGCATGAGCGGTGGTGTTTTGGCCGAAGGGGAAGTTTGTGCCGCCACCACCAACAGAAACTTCAGCGGCCGCATGGGCAAAGGTGGCATGGTTCATCTGATGAGCCCGGCAACCGCTGCTGCATCCGCGATTGCCGGCTATATCACCAACTCAGAACTTTTTAAAAATTAGGACGCAGATAAACCCAGATAAAAATATTGAAGTTGAGGGTTCATGCGGAAATAAGCTCATAACTTTGGAAAAACCAAATGCCCATATTAAGGAAAAAATATAATGAAAAACTTCAACGGCAAAGCCCTTTTTTTAGATAGAGCCGATATCAACACGGATGAGATTATCCCTGCAAGATATCTAACCGAAGTTACAAAAGAAGCGCTTCAACCCTATCTTTTCGAAGATCTTAGACTCGACGGCTTCAACCCGCAAAAAGATACTGCCGATAAAAATGTCATTATCAGCCGAGCCAATTTTGGCTGCGGCTCCTCCCGGGAGCATGCACCGTGGGCGCTGGAGGTAAACGGCATCCACCTCGTCATTGCAGAAAGCCATGCCAGAATATTCAGACAAAACATGTTCAATTGCGGTATGATGGCAGTAGAACTTCCCAAGCAGGTCCTTGATCACATATTCGAACACTGTTCGGCGAAAATCACCACTGTCATCACGGATATTGACCGCAGGGTGTTCCACATCGAGGCGGAAGGCTTTTCGGAGGAAATCCCTTTCATGCTGCCCGACTTTCAACACACGCTTGTCAGGGCGGGTGGATGGCTGGAACATGCGGATTCGAAGTATTAGGCCCTTAGCGCCGATTTTTAACCCCATGTTTTAAGGGACCTAACCCGGAGAAGCATAGCGGGTCGTAGCGTAGCGGAGATCCCGCTTTATCGGGGAATTGAAGATTGAAGGATCTAAAGAAATTGTTATTGGATGTGATATTATGAAAAAAATTGCTGTTCTAGCCGGAGACGGCATTGGCCCCGAAGTTATGAAAGAAGCGGTTAAGGTTCTGGAGGCCGTTTGCAAAAAATATAAATTTACGCTGGACTTTGAGTTCGCCGACATAGGCGGGATCGCTTACGATAATCATGGCAGTGCCCTTCCCGACCAAACCCTCAACCTGTGCGAAACCTGCGATGCGATTCTTCTGGGCTCTGTCGGCGGACCCCGCTGGGAATCGCTGCCGCCGGAACAGCAGCCTGAGCGGGCCGCATTGCTGCCTCTGCGCAAACACTTCAAACTGTTTTGCAATCTGAGGCCGGCAAGGGTTTTCAAGGCGCTGGTTCATTCCAGTCCCCTTCGTCCCGACATCGTGGGTGATGGATTCGATATTCTCTGTGTCAGAGAACTCACCGGCGGTATTTACTTCGGTCGACCCAAAGGCAGGGATGGTCACGGGCTTGAAGAAAAAGCATTTGATACCATGGTGTATTCCCGGCAGGAGATCGAAAGAATCGCTGAAACAGCATTTACTTTAGCCGCATCCAGACGAAAACGTGTGACATCGGTCGATAAAGCCAATGTACTGTCATCCATGGTGCTGTGGCGGGAAGTGGTTAGCCGGGTCGGCAAAAAATACAGCGACGTGGCGCTCAATCATTTATATATCGACAACGCCGCCATGCAGCTGGTGAAAGATCCGCATCAGTTTGATGTGCTGCTGTGCGGCAATATGTTCGGGGATATCCTATCGGATGAATGTGCCATGCTTACCGGATCCATGGGACTGCTGCCGTCGGCCAGCATCAACGAAAACAACTTCGGACTTTTTGAACCGGCCGGAGGTTCCGCCCCCGACATTGCCGGTCAAGGGATCGCAAATCCGGTTGCCCAAATACTTTCCACAGCCATGATGTTGAGAATCAGCTTCGGCCTTAAAGAGGCCGCAGATGCCGTTGAACAGGCTGTGGCTGATGTCCTGGAGGCCGGTATCCATACCATGGACATAGCGGCAGATAAACATAATGCCGTAGGAACAACCGAAATGGGCGATGCAGTGGTGGAGAAAATTTGGGGGATCATGAAGGTTCAATGACGAGGAACGAACTGGTGTCGGTATTGCAGTAGATAATAAAGATGAACGTCGAACATCGGACATCTTTCAAACTTTTCAGTAATAGGCTCCTCTCTTTTTAAACTTCACATTCTTTTCTTTCAATCCATCCTGGTAGCATTTCTTACCATACCAGATAATCTGGCGACACATGCCGCGGACAATTTTCACTTCCTTTGCCCGCAGCTGCATATGGGAAAAAAAATGGCGCAGGTTGTTCATAAAATAGTCCGGATTGTCCGGGTTGATAAAGCTGATACGAATCAGTGCGTCTTTTAACTGCTCATACATCGCCTCGAGTTCAAACCGATTGGCCAGACGTGGAGCAAACTCTCCGGGTTTGCCGCAGCTGAAGCTGAACAACTCATAACACATAATCATGACCGCCTGGGCCAGATTAAGCGAAGAAAATTCGGCCGTGGGTATGTTGACCAGGATATCGCAAAAACGGATGTCGACGTTGGCAAGTCCGCGATCTTCGGGTCCGAAAAGAATGGCAATTCGATTCCCATGCGATATAGCAAAAAGCTTTTGACCCAGTTTAGCCGGTGAACTGACAGCCTTGCGCTGACCACCCAATCGGGCGGTGGTACCGACTACGAAATTATAATCAGCCAGGGCCTCATCTAAAGTATCGCAAACCTCCATCTGCTCAACCACATCCGACGCCGCGTGGGTTGCCATGCGACAGATTTTTGTCAGATCACAATTTTGGGGATCAACGACCACCAGTCGTCCGATGCCCATGTTGCGAATGGCCCGGGCGGCAGCTCCGATATTCTCAGGATACCGCGTACGGTGCAAAACGATGGATATGTTTTTGAGGTTGATTTTATCAGACATCAACGAATAATTTCAAAACTATTGAAAAAGTATGATATTTCAAAAGCTGCCGTTTGCGGTGCATCGGAACCGTGAACCACATTTTTTTCGATGTCGGTGGCAAATTCCCGTCGAATCGTACCCTCGGCGGCTTCCTTATAATTGGTAGCGCCCATCAAATCCCGATATCTGGCAATTACGTTTTCCCCTTCCAGAACCATGACGACTGCGGGGCCGGAACTCATAAAATCGGTCAGGCTCTCAAAGAAAGGCCGTTCACGGTGTACGGCATAAAAGCCTTCGGCCTGCGCTTTGGTCATCTGCAGCATTTTCATAGCCACGATATTCAGATCGTTCTGTTCAAGCAGCTTAACAACTTCACCAATAAGACCGCGTTGGACCCCATCGGGTTTAATAATCGAAAGTGTTCTTTCCATGATATAAATGTCCTTTCTGCAAAACGATTAATCCGGATAAATCGAAAAATACAAATTACAAGCACCCCTAATCTTAAAATTGGGCCAAATAAATCTCAAATCTCAAATCCCAATGTCCGTGGCATAGCAGATGCCGGTCGGCAAGTCAATCATTGCCAATACGGTTGACAAAAATTAGATCAGATTCTATTATTCTGACCTAAACCGGGCAATTTTATACTCGATCTACACCGTTCTCTTCACAAAAAAATCGCTTAACTTAGGTCTGAGACAATCAAGGAGATATCATGCCGATTTACGAATTCTACTGTGAGGATTGCAATACGATTTTTAATTTTTTCTCAAAAACTATCAATACAACCAAAAAACCCAAGTGTCCTAGATGTAAAACCAGGAAACTATCAAGACAAATGTCGGCTTTTTCGTTTACCGGTAAAGCCCAAGAAAATGGTGAAATGGATGATCTGCCCTTTGACGAGAGCAAAATGGAAAAAGCCATGCAAATGCTGGCCGGTGAAGCCGAAAATATCAACGAAGATGATCCCCGCCAGGCCGCCAATCTGATGCGCAAACTTACCGACATGACCGGGCTTGAACTCGGCAGCGGCATGCAGGAGGCTTTGAAACGAATGGAAGCCGGCGAGGATCCCGATGCGATTGAAGCCGAGATGGGAGACCTTTTGGAAGGTGAAGAGCCATTCCTGTTACCCGAAAAAAAAGGAGGGGTAACCGCCAGGAAACGACGGGCGCCGCAAAGGGATGAAACACTGTATGACCTGTAGATTTTAGGTTGGAGGCCCGGCTGAAGCCGAGCGTTCGAATGAGTAAACCCAACCCGGATAAACCGGAAATAAGATACCAAATTGTGAGGGGGTTGCAATGGAAAAGGAGATCCGTGATAAAATAGAAACCAGGCAGGGGGATATCACCAAACTCGCGGTGGATGCCATTGTCAATGCAGCCAACTCATCTCTTTTGGGAGGAGGAGGTGTCGACGGCGCCATTCATCGAGCCGCCGGCCCCGGACTCGTAAAGGAATGCCGGACGCTGGCTGGATGTCCGACCGGCGAAGCCAGGATTACCAATGGATACAATCTGGCAGCCCGTCATGTCATTCACACGGTGGGTCCGGTTTACAGCGGAAAACCGCGCGACAAGACGCTTCTGACCGCATGTTACCAAAACAGCCTGAAGCTTGCAGCTGAAAATAATGTTTATTCCCTTGCCTTTCCGGCAATTAGCTGCGGGGTTTACGGATATCCCATCGAAAAAGCCTGCAAAATTGCCGTAGACACCACTTGCAATTTTCTACAAAAAGACCTGACCGTTGAAAAAGTGATATTTATGCTTTTTTCACCGAAAAATCTGAAGGTATATCAGGATTATATCCACTCCTTGGGGAGCTAAAACGGCAGCAAGCACAGGGAATCATCATTGTTAGATAGAACCGTTGCAGATAGAAGCAATTTGCTTTGACGGATATGGAATGGAACATTTATAATTTTATTAAAGTAAGTAAGGGAGATGGAATCTATAAACTCCACCAAAAAGGCTATTGGTTTTTAATATGACTGTCCAAGAGCAGGCCGGATATTTCACCTTGATTCTCAGGGAAAAATTGAAAATTAGGTATCAATT
>JAJRVC010000050.1 GCA_024277475.1 Deltaproteobacteria bacterium | reverse complement strand
TGTTTTAGTGGCTTTTGAACCAACCCCAGTTTGCTATATAGATCGCTCTGCTTAAGCGTCGGGGTCGTGGTGGTTCTGATATGGATAGTCGCCTTGTCTTCTGTTTTGAAACTCGTTGTTACTCTTACTTGCGTGGGTAAATTGTAATCAATAAACTATTTCATCGGATTTGAATTTAGAGATAAGCGAATATAAATATAAAAGGGCTCTATTTCAGGCAACTGCAAAAATTTATAAAATATGTTTATCAAACGCAGGTCTACCCGTTGATTTGTTTAGGTCGGCCGGTTGTGATAACACATCTGAACCTTAACGCGGAAAAAAAATGGGAAGTATTCCCGATGTATGAATGAAGATTTAAGTGGAGCTGCAGCGGCCATAAAACACCCCTCCAAGCATCTTGGAAGGGTATTGACAGCAGGATATTAACTCCTATAGTAAGGGACAATGTGGTGCGTTGGAATACCCTTCCGACGTCTATCAAATTAGGGATCTGACTGCCATCAGATCCCTTTTTCATTATGAATTTATCCCATCAATGTTTTGTCTATCAAGTTTTTTTGAGTGATATCATATATTTATAAATTTATTCGCATTCATTTAATAAATTGACAACTCCAAACGAGGTTTATGATCTGCAATATTCAAACGTCGCTGCCGCCAAAATTTTCAACATAATCCAAAAGTCCGCATTCGCCACTGGCCAGGAAAAATAAATTTGGACGTATATCGGATCGACGAGATCAATTAATCCAATGGATCAGCCTAATGATGCATGGCTACACGACCCGTTTATGCCAATTATGACGCGTTCCATGCGAGCCCCTTGGGTAACTTGTATGATCCCATTGATCCTCCGACAACCCAGAGCAATTGGGCTTACGATAGTCCGGCGCCTCGTAAATGATAACACGTTCCTGGCCGTCGTCCTTATCCAGTGAATATGCTAATCGTTCCAAGGGTATAGCCTGGCTTAGGATCTGGCTGACTGCCTTCATGCCGTCGATTTTGGCTTTTGAAAGGGCTGCAACCAGTTGCACTTGGGCTTTAGTGCGTTTTTTTTTCAATGTTTCCTGAGAGATAACGGCAATATTTTCCAATTCTTCCAGGGTTACATCCGCAAGCCCCAAAAGACGGGATAACAAATGACGCTCCCGCCTTACAATAGCAACGCCTCGCTTAGCGGCGCCTTCGATAATTTTGGAGGCCTCTATGGGTGGAGCAGCAACTGGAGCACCCTTCTCCAACAGCTGTGATTGAATTTCTTTTCGAACTTGTTCGACCAGGCATCCCCGCGTAGGCCAATTAAATCTTTTCGCCTTTGCCCGTATTGTGGAGCGTGAGGGACCGTAGGTGCGAGAAATATCCGAGAGAGATAGCTGCCCGGCTAACCATTCAACCTGAATTTGATCCCAAACCTTGGTACGATACCCACTATGACCGCTGCCATTTGCTCCCATTAGTAGCACCCTAATACCCTGATTATGGTTAAACCATCCTTAGCCGGTCTTTTTTGTATATTATGCTCAAATCGGCCACCTGTTCCACGCCATTCCAGCCACCGGTTCCGGAGTTACGGTGAGATTGAGCTGCTGTATAAAGAGGCCATGCAGCTCAGAGAAAAGGTGTTGAGCAAAGAGTAACTATACACCCTGACATCCATCATCGAACTGGCGGTATTGTATCAGTTCCAGGGCCATTATGGCAGGCCCCCAAATGCGTCTGTATTTCATCGCACATCCTGATTAAAAATACCGTGTGCCGCAGATCTGGTTACCCTATATAATAATAGGACTGCGAGGATGAAAGAGGGGAGGGGGTATTGAGCGAAGATACTATCCTTTATCAGCAAGCGGCTATGGGAGTGTTTATCATGCCGACCGGCAGATGGCTGCAAGATCACAGTTATCGCAATCGGCACACCAATTGGCGACACGGGGAAGGGCGTTTTCACGCAGCGCACGGCCGGCCTCCATGACGGTTCCAAGCGTATCTTCAGTCAACTCATCATTAACGACCTCGCGGATCGCACCGCCACGATCCAGGTTATGAATCTCAATCAGATCGGCTCTCGTTCCCGTGAGCTGCTCGTAGCCAACAGCGTACACGTGAAGCTGCCGCTGAGTGATGTCCTCGGCCTGGGCTCGCTCATCAGACTTAAAGTCGACAATGAGCACTTCGTTGGTGTCAGCGCGCCGTATCAGATCGATGCGGCCGTTTACGACAATTCATTAAAACTTCGCAAACCTCCCTTGCCACTCATCACTATGGACGCCCTGACCTGTCTTTTAAAAGCGTGAATTCGTGACCTCTAAAATTAAAGAACTCTATGCCTCACCTCCTGGTTTTTGTATCGTGATAGAACCTGAGTGAGACTCAGGTTCTATCGATTGAAAATTGGGGGGAGGACGGGACTTGAACCCATGAATATCAGGGCTACAACCTGACGTGTTGACCAGTTTCACCACTTCCACCATGGTCTTATTCTGCAGATACGATCATTTGCATCTGATTCATAACATGGGCCATGCGGGTCGTGCTGCCGGCGGTATGCGTTTAGCGCCATACTGATCCTCTCTACCCGTCAGTATTTTTAGCGATAAGCTACTCGTTTTTCTCGATTTGAACAAGAAGGTGTTGGACCGCCTCTTTGTCTGTTTTGCGTGCCCGGGGATTCTGATGCATTACATACATCCCCTTTTCGTCAGATAGCTTATACTGTTTTTCCCGGGGTTTGGCGTTTCGGATAGCGGTATCGGTAAGTGGCATGACGGTATGTCAATAGATATTATAGGAACATACCGGAAAAGAAAACCCCGTAATATTATAAAATATTACGGGGTTAGGAACGTACCAGACCTTGCCGGAATAATTTTTGATGGCGATGCAGGGAATTGAACCCCGGACACTGCGGATATGAGCCGCATGCTCTGACCATCTGAGCTACATCGCCATAAACTTTTTTTCACACCCATTGGTAAAATGGCCTTTTAACAATTAAGCAATACTTAGTCAAGTTGAAAAACGGATTTTACGTCCGTTTGAGCTTTATTCTAAAAAAAACCCCGCTGAAATAAGATATCATTTCAGCGGGGCAATGTGAGTGGTGGTATTTAGATGCCCTAGTCCGCTTCAGGCATTGTTTTTGCCACCATTAGAAAGTCCTCATATTGAGGATCCATCCACCTCTACGGTGTATTCATCGAGATTCTGCGGTAATTTATCAAACACGACCATAAACGGGATTGTTTTCCCGGTTTTGATTTTTAAGTTGGATCTCTTGTCACCGAATCTGTTATGCAATCGTTTATTGATTGTCGCAATTTTCATACCCGTGAGTTCTGAATCAGAGAGCACATTGCCGCAATAAACGGTTTCGGTTTTTGCAAGTTTCCCATCTTTTTGGTAAAGCTTTGCCGTTACTTTGATAAAACTGCGTGGATGATCATAATCATTTTTAATCTTGCCATGGATGACAAAGCGCTGATTGCCCTGTGAGTCATTAACAAAGCGGGCGCTAATGGTCCCTCCCAGTGGAATTATCTTAAGGTTTCCGGCCACATCCTTCTCTTCTGGATTCAGCTTATCACTCAAGTAGGGGATTTTAATATTGAGGTCGCTGAGATAGGGGATTTTAATATCACTGAGATAGGGGATCTTAATACCCAGCATGTTGGGTACAACCAAAATGCCGCCTGCCAGAAAAAGTAGCAGCAATGCAACAAGGACAGGTTTTTTCGACCGTGACTTTGGCATCATTGCTGCCAGCGCCGATGGCGGGACGTCTGTTACTGGCGGGACATCGGTCCGGTCGTAGGCATCACTTGTTTCCAATAGTTCATCTGTGGCGAACTCATCTGTTGTCACTGCGCCCTGGAGCTCTTCATTTTCCTCTTCAAAGTCAACTTCATCAAGAGCGCCTTCATCAGAAGTTCCCGTTTTATCGGATGTCAGCAGATTGGATTCCAGCTGTTCATCGGCTGTAGCATTGCCGTCAAAAAGACCTTCTTTTTCCTGGAGTTCACTCTCCAAATCAAAATCAAGCTCAAGATCGTCTTTTTCCTTTGAAGAATCATGCATTTTAGAAACAGCATCCTGGGCTGTGTCCATTTCCAACGGTGAATTCAAATCCTCGTCTGTGGTATCTTTATTCTCTTCCAGCATGTTCTCTATATCTAAAAGGTCATCTCCCTGATCCACATTACCTGCATTACCGGAAGCAGAAGTGTCGGCGACGGCGGTAACTGGTTCATCAATATCAAATTGCAGATCAAGTTCGTCTGCATCATCGCTCTTGTCTGAAGCCTCCGGTGTTTCATCTGATTCGAGCATTTTTTCCAAATCGGAAAAATCGAGTTCATCGCTATCTTCTGCAGCAGAAGCAGTAACATCGGCTGCCTGAGTTTCTTTATCATCTTTAAGCTCAAGATCCAATTCGAACTCATTGGGTGTGTTTTCAATAGATTCATCGGATTCGGAATCTATAATTGCTTCCAGATCGGAAAAATCGAGCTCATCTGCGATGTCCTCTGCATCCCCGGCGATGGTTTCCGGCTCCAAGCTCAAATCGAGGTCCAGATCATCAGAATTTTCCGCTGAGGCGGTTTCTGCCGCCGGGGCATCGTCGCTTTCAAGGCCCAGGTCCGACAGATCCAGTTCATCGGTTTCTTCCAACGCTGCAGTGTCATGGGAAATTTCATCGTCTTGCAGAGTTTCGTCATCCTGATCCAGCAGCAGATCGAGGTCCAGATCATCGGAATCTTCCGCTGAGGCGATTTCTGCCGCCGGGGTATCGTCGTTTTCAAGACC
>JAJRVC010000006.1 GCA_024277475.1 Deltaproteobacteria bacterium | reverse complement strand
CAAGTCTCAATCCCCTCTACTCGGGTCAATGATTCAAACGATTCAAACGGAATGCAAAAAATGCGGCGGCGGTAGTCTCAATCCCCTCTACTCGGGTCAATGATTCAAACGTTTTCGGGAAGCCTGAAGGTCTCCCCGAAGCAAAAGTCTCAATCCCCTCTACTCGGGTCAATGATTCAAACTATCCTGTCAGAGCATAGACGGGATACCAACAACAGTCTCAATCCCCTCTACTCGGGTCAATGATTCAAACATGCTAACAAAAATAAATAATTCAAGAACAAGGAAGTCTCAATCCCCTCTACTCGGGTCAATGATTCAAACTAGAATTAAAGCAACCAAAAAACAGATCAAAATGTTATGTCTCAATCCCCTCTACTCGGGTCAATGATTCAAACTATAGCAAAGAGACTTTACTATCAGCCTTTCACTCTGTCTCAATCCCCTCTACTCGGGTCAATGATTCAAACACCCTGATAGCATTGATCCAGCGTGCTACCTCGACAAGTCTCAATCCCCTCTACTCGGGTCAATGATTCAAACACTAAAGGCTAAATCCTACTTCAACCAGGATACCAAGTCTCAATCCCCTCTACTCGGGTCAATGATTCAAACAAAGAAAAGTACGTGATTGGTGTGCACAAGATGCACAGTCTCAATCCCCTCTACTCGGGTCAATGATTCAAACCAAGTTACTGTCCCTGAAATACCTGAGGGTACATCAGTCTCAATCCCCTCTACTCGGGTCAATGATTCAAACCAGGATGTCAACAAGGCGTTTACCCTTCTTCAGTCAGTCTCAATCCCCTCTACTCGGGTCAATGATTCAAACTAAGAGCAGCACGCTTTGTCAGACTGGCTGACAAAGTCTCAATCCCCTCTACTCGGGTCAATGATTCAAACATGGAAAGTAAAAGTAAAAGAATTGAGGCAAGTAAGTCTCAATCCCCTCTACTCGGGTCAATGATTCAAACGCGTAAGTAACGCCATGCATACGAGGAAAGGGCATGTCTCAATCCCCTCTACTCGGGTCAATGATTCAAACTCTATCCTGCAAATTCATTGAAATTCCAATTGGTTGCGGATGCAAAACCACGCTTGTGCCCCAAAAAGACGTCCGGTAACTTTTTTCAGACTGCAAGATTGCCATAATGATACCTTAACTCATTTAATTCATTTAAAATTTTGTTTTCCACGCATCCCGGCACACTAACAACAGTATAAAACCTATTCAACTAGCTGGTATTCCATCTAAATTCTAAATACTTTCAGGGAAGGCGGGTACGGCACCGGGACATCCGTCGGAAATCTAATTCAATTCCGCCTTACTTTTGCTGAGATAGCCCTCGACATTGCGCAGCAGCTCAGATAACTTGTCTTCGAACTTTGTTACATTCATGGGGTTCGGGTTATACCCGGCATGGTTTAAATCGTTTCTGTATGCCGTAAGATTTCTCAGCATCTCCGCCAGCCCGGAATTTTCTCTGAAAAAGTTTATAAATTCAAGCGTCAACTCCTTGTTGCTGGCCGCAGGCTCTTTCCATTCGTCTTCAGGCCGATTCCTATTCACAATATTGACTGCTTGATTGACAATTGTTCTATAATCAAGTTTATCCAGGTCTTTTCCGGATTGGATAACCAGGTAGGTGATCAGGGTTTCCTGCAAAATGGTGTAGGACTGTTGGAGCAGGTTGTGATTTCGACACCATTTTGCGGCCTGGATACCGCTATATACCGTGTCATTATCAAACGGCTTCATCTGTTCTTTAATTTTGTCAAACAAAGGAATAAATGGCGGCAAGAGATCTAACTTTTCAGGTTTTTCAACTTCATTTTTCAGATCACTGGCCACTTGCACTATTTCAGGGCCGCGGCAAACGGCAAGCACTTCGGTGAATCGTTGCAGCTCCTGGCTAATTTTTCGAATCGCTGCAGCACTTTCATCACGGCCTTTCGTTGCTTTTAAAATCGGCTTTATCCCTCTTTGGGCCAAATGGCTGATAAGTTCGGCATTTCCAGTTTCAATGAAGCGATCGATTCCCGTAGACCAGTCCAGCAGCTGATCAAAAGCAGTCAAATCCAGCACCGGCACATTACGTTCTTCCAGGGGGATTTTTTTGGCTTCGGGGATGCTGCCCAGCACTTCGAAGGCACCGTAGTATATTCCCCTCAGCGAAATCTTTTTCAAAACTTTTGCATAGTTCAACACCACGATGGCCAGCATCGGAATAGAGCGAAAGGCATGGGTGATATCGAATATCACATCGTCGCCTTCATTCAGCACATCATACACAATGCGGAAAATCTCCCATATTTCCTGCTCGCTTTTCCCCTCCGGTATTTCAATCTTTTGGACAGGCACTCGAATTTTCAAATATTCGACACGTTGTTTCAACCCCTCGCACTCTATAACTTCACCGCTCTTGACATCAACGTGCCCATCACTAAGCCAATTTTTTTTCTTTGCACCCTCAGTGGCAAAAATGAAGATACGATCATCAGAGCTCCAATCCCTGCAACAAAACCCGATTGTGGCTTCCTGCACAAATCTGACGTTTTCCGTATTGACGAGGTCTTTTATGAAATAATTGCATGGCAAATAATCGTTTGTTCCCAGAAAGGACAAATACACTCCGGACATAATCAAACTCCGTATCTTCTGAACAAATTATGTTTAAACCGGTGAGTCAGCTTAACAGTTCCGTCAGCTTCGTGCTCCTCGCCCGCAATCCGCTCAGTTGTCGAATAAACAGGAACCAGCCCCTGTCCTAAAGAAAATTTGACCATGAGGTAGGTGGCCCCGAAATCGCCCTGGATCAGGACATAATCCGATTTCCCGGACTCGTCTTTTAACCAGAACTTGATCGGCGCCAGGTAATTACAAATTCCGGGCAGCTCCGGTGGTATATGGCGCCACAACTCCTTGAGGTCCGGCGGAAGATCGACGATCCGCCGTGCGCCGAGAGAGCGCCGGGCGTCCTCCTCCTGCAAGGGAGTTATTTCGTGGTTGAATATTAAAAACAGATCGGTCATATGTCGTTTCCGCTCCCAACCTTTGATACAAATCAATCTTCACCAAGAATCGATTTAACCTTCTTAACTTTGGGGAGTTGTTTCTTCGAACATTGTTTCTTCTGCCATTTTTTCATACCGATCCAGTAATGCTTCAGGGCTTCAGCCAGCTTCTTTTGGTACTCTTCGGAAAATTCATCGAGCTGATTATAAATTTCAACCACCCTGTTTTCGGTAATTGAGGCCTCCCGAATTTCCGCAACCATCCGCTCTTCCGGTGACATGGCTTCGAGTTCAGCCAGGCGTCTTGCTTCTTCTTTCCGTTTTCTCTCCGCCTCCAATGCCTGTTGCTGCTTGACTTCCTCGGCCTCTTTCCGACGAGCATTTCGCTTTGCGAATTTCGATCGTCTGCGATCATGCTCTGCGGCTTCATTGACCTTCCAGACCCGCTCTTTCTCTTTGAATTCATTTTCCAGTTCTTGAGTCAGCCCTGTCAGTTTAAGCCACCCAAAAGGTTGAAGAATTTTTTTGAGTTTTGGCCGGCGGATATCCGATGCCATCCAGACTGTGGTGGCATGGTCCTCATATTTGTTTTTACCAGGACCGAGCATGATGCGGATATTTCGGTATCCGTCCACTGTAACGGATTCAGCACCACTATGCCGGCCTATGCGAATCAAAACTGCGGCCGACTCGTTTCCATCATCGACCTTATATTCATCAGCCATCGCCCCGGTACGGGATAACTCGACGGCCTCTCTATTTCTCTCTTTCCGGTAGAATTTTTCAGAATTTGCGAAAAGGCGCTCAAATGCTACCGGCTGCTTGATTTTAGAACCCGCCAATGGCGCTTCCACAGATATCACACCCTGAAATAGGGTCCCGGGCAAGACGACCTCAAACAAAAGCGGCAGGCCCCGTGCATCTTTATCCGATTTTTTTTTCTTTACGTTAACGCCGTACACAACTTTGGCCGGCACGTCTCCCACCGGTTGAAAATCCGAAACTTTAACCAGGCGAAACGGGTCACCCGGAATGTTGTCATATTTCAAAAGTTTCTTTTCCAGCTCAGCCGCCGCTCTTCTGCCCTTTGGCAAGGGGACCGGCTTATTTCCAGTTACCCCGTTCAGGTACGCCGTCCGCAGTGCGCCTTTTACGGCTGAACCTGGTATATAAGGGCGCTGATCCAGGGCGCGGAAAGCGGTTCTGGGTATCCTAAAATCATTTAATTCCTGCTGCACTTTTTTTTCATTGGCAACCGACATGGACAATGTCCGATTATAGTGCCCCAGAAAATCGGGACAGACCGCAACCATGCGTCCTTCCGCTGTTTGGTTATTAAGAAATTTAAAAATTTCCAGAATTGATGACACGGTTCCTTTGGAACAGATTTCAGAGAATCTGCTTTTATCCTGCTCATCCAGATTTGAGATAAAATTTAGCGGGTCAAAAACAACCAGCTGTTGCGCCCTTTCATCCACGCTAAATCCGGTCGGCTCATATACCTCATCACACCCGACATGAACAGGCGAGAGGGTCTTAAGAAAGCATTTGAATATCTTTTTTTCTGTGACAGTTTTCATCTCAGATCTCCAGTTTAAAAGGCAGGTAAGGAGCATATCCCTGGACGATGGTTTCAGGCTGCACTTTGGATACGCCGCTAACGGCCGTGCCAAGGTAAGGCTTTTCAAAGACTGTCCGGTCTTCAGGAAAGAACATCGCCCCTTCATCAGCCATAATCACCGGATTTTTAAAAGGGTTTTTCGATTTGGCCAGACTATCGCCATGTTTTCCAAAGCGGATAAAGGGTTTAAAATATACTTTAGCAAACCGCTCCCGCTCCGGAACGGAAGGGGCCAGCGTGTAGCAGCCATTGGCACTTGACGGGTCCGGGAAAGTCAATAAATTATGGCCGCAAACTTTAAAGCGTCCCAGACCTGTGGAGGCATCCCGACCAAAACCGAATTGCCCGATCCTTTCCAGCGCCTTACTCACCCGTTGGATATCCGTGGCGGACTCATCGATCAGTATAAAAACGAGCAGTTCGGTTCCGGGATAATAATAGATGCTCTCTGTGGTATAAGGCGAGAACATGCCTGTTCCGGTGGCACCGGTAAGCCGGTTGATGGTGTTGTGTGGCTGCAGAGACAAAGTCACCGCCTCTTGACTGTTCGTATCACCCATAGGACGTCGGGATTCATCAGGCAGCCCGTCTGATAATTTCTTGTAAAGCTGCTCGTCGGTTATGAAATCGACCTTTGAAAAATCAAGGGATAAATCGTTTTGAACCACCATCCATTTCCGGGTTTTAATTTCTTTGGTCAGGATAATTCGCTGTTTCCGATCAACGCCGGCGGGAAGAAATGATGTGAATGGCATATCCGGCCGTTTCAGGACATAGTCGGCGGAGCCGTCATTCAGTTTTGGAAACGCTGAAGAGAAAATAACAAATGGCCGCTTGGCGTAGGCGGATACACAGGCAGCAAGGCCGCCTTCCAGCAATGCCGGGTCATAAGCTGCCTGCCAGCAAAAATGCCCGAATAGTGTGTCTCCCTTCAACGGTGTACCGAAACCCGTTAGCGGCAACAGCGAAATTTCGTAAAGTTTCACTGGATGTTCCTCCTTTACAGGGGCTGAAGCGCGTTAAATTTTTCTTTGATCACAGGATCACTGAAGTCAAACTTAATCTGACCGTACCCGCGGCTGCCGCTGCCGCCAAGGGCATCCATCTCCAGCAGTTTGAGTCCTTCGAGCATAAGCCCTTCCAAGTTTTCATCCGGCGCCAGCACCTTTAGGGTGATGCTGAATTCAAATTCTGCGCCGGCCGGAACCCGCTCGGTAAACCGGGGGTGTTTGGCGGTACCTTCAATGCGGTTAATTGTATTCTCCGATTTGATCTCGGTAAACGGCAGGTTGCCCTCCAGCGCTTGCTTGCGCCAGTTTGCATCCAGAGGACAGTCCGCAAAAGAGGCCCTGGTTGGCCCCAGCTTGCCGGTTTCATCAGTGTCCGCCCCGCTGGCCCCGAAAAGTTTTAATATATTTTCGCACTCCTGTTTTTCCTCGCCATCCAGATCCTTTAATATTTTAAGGGAAAGCGGTTCACCCTTTGTTTTGGCCATCATACCGCTGCGCATTTCCAGCAGCGAGCGTACTTTCCCTTTAAGAGATGAGCCCGGGATATAAGGTTCAAGCGTGTGCGGATGCTTTATCACAGGGTTGTCAGTTCCACCGATTTTCATTTCGGTATCACCGGCTCCGATGTGCAAGCCGCTTTTTATAATAATCTTGCCGGTAATTGCTTTTATTCCTATGAGTTTCATGGATAATTCTCCTCTTTGTTAGTTGGCCGGGCAGTCCATTCGGTAAAATCCGACAAAGGCTTCAAAAAAGTTGACAAAAACATTGAGATCCTGCGGTTCCTTAACCTGTTCAATGGATGAGCGAATGAACTTAACAAAATTGTCGGAAACTAGTTCCCGACCCCTGGCGTAGGCGGCTTTCGCAATTACCATGTGAACCAGCGGCAGAATGTTCTCCCAGTCCTGCTCACGGGTTCGGGCCGCCATGTCCAATCGCACCACTTCGTCATAAAATTTCCTGATCTGGGTTCTTTTGTTTAGCCGACGTCTGCTGTTTTCACATTCTCCTGCCAGTTCCTTGGAAAGCGCTTCTGCTTTAGACGAATACAACGTCGGATCGACAGTTTTTCTTTCCTTATCCTTCCAGAAATCAATTTTATCCATTTTTTGCCTCCTATCTCCGGTTGTACATGATACTCCAAACCGGTATTTTTAATTTTCCTTCATATTCATCCAACCACCCTGTGATGGTTTGAGTGACGGTGCCGACCACTTTTTTTCGCTCGTCGCCCTTGATATTATTGGCGACATTTCTTTCGGTCGCGTAGACCAGCATGGAGCGCCACTTGGTGCAGGCGAGCTCATTCAGACTTATTTCAGTACGCTCGAGCACCTGCTTTTCCCTTGCAGCCATGCGGATGAACTCATTGAACCGGTAAAACAAAACGTTGCTGATCCATCCCTTATCCAGCCAGTCCTCAAAAGTATGGCGGACAGACACGAGCTCCGCAACGGCTTCCCATTCGGCCGTTTCGCTGAACAACGTCAACCGATTACGGCCTTTGGATTTTGAAACTTCCAGCGCAGAGTCAGCGGCCACGGCCATCGTATCGATCGGCGAGTGCGGTTTGTGCAGGCTGATGCCGGCGGAAAGATGAATTTGAGGATTGTGGCAAACATAAGCTGAAAAGCTTTTTTGAATTTCACGGGCTAAATCAATTATGCGGTTCCAGGGACCGATGAGAAACAGGTCGTCACCACCGGCAAACACCGTGTAAACATCCTGAAAATCTTTTTCGGTCTTCAAAAAATCCGGTAAATAAACGGTAAAGTAATTATTCAACTGCCGGCTGATAGTGGCCAGGCGCGACAGCGTGAAACGTTCCTGTTTCAGCCCACAGCCCAGCAAAAGCCCCAGATTATCCACATCGGCTTTTAAAACTCCCAGAGCTTCAACACCTTTGAAACCGTTGCCGCTTTTTTCAGGATTCAGTGCCATGCCGGCGATATCGTTAAGGGTTTTGGGATCTCCCGATTTTATTTGTCTACTAAGCGTCTGTTTATCTTCATCACTTTTAAGTCTGGTAAAAATCCGTTCATCCATTTCATCTTGCGCACCGTACCTGGGCACATAACCGCTGATCGGCTTAACCGTAACATCACTGTGGATAGATTTTTCAAAATCGCCGCCTAAGTCCCAGTACTTATAAATCCTTCCCTGTTTTACCAGTTCCTCCACCGGGTCACCCTCTAATCCTTCTTTAAGGAAAGTCAGCTGGTATTTATCAAAAATAGGTTCTATCAGCCTTTCTTCCTTGCCGCCGATATCAGTATCCGCTGCCGTCACGACCATCCGGGATTCCCGGACCAGATTGGCTCCTATGAACACATGATCACGGCAAAGACTGCAGATGGATTGAACCTCTTTCACATAAACACTGGCCCGGGCCTTCTTGACGGCAGGCCTCCGGCCGCACACGGGGCACAAAGGAGGATGGTCGGACTCACTGACGAATCGTTCGAGGTAATCGGTCAATGCCCCGCCGTACTGCTTGAGGTTGATGCTTTCAAACTTCTTTTCCACCATGGCCTGCACAATATTGTCCCAAAGATCCGTAAAATGACCTGATACAAAGTCGACGCATGCCGCCTCAATGGCTGAAAAACTGATGACCGTCTCGCCTAGGGAAATTTTGACCAGCCAGTCGTTAATCTTGTCCTGGACACTTTCCATTGATTGCCGGGTCTCTGCAATATTGGGAGCAATAATTGTGAATTTGCCGGCCGCATTCAACAGGACAGAAGAAAAAGGCAAGCCTATCTCCCGGCAAAGCATATCAGCCGCCAACTCCGTTAAAAGGGAGACCGCAAATGAGCGCCCTCGCAAAATTTTAGAACGATATCGGGCAGTGTCGCCGAATCTGCCGAAAATAAAATTTTGTATTCCCTGCAAATCGCCGTTTACGATTAAAAATTTCCTGTCATCATAGTTTTTTATCGCTTCCTCCCTCATACTATCGGATGTGGCGTGGTAAAGATAAATAGCTGTAGCGAGCGCGGCGGTAACCCTGGAATGATCGTAAAGTGATACATCAGGCACTACGTTGCCGACTCTTGCCGCCGGCATGGCTGACGTGCAGGCCATCATCAGGCTGTCAAAATGCTCAAACCAGAGAGAGATGTCTGAATTTTTATGTTTAAGTCTTTTCAAGCCGGAGGTAAAAACCTCATAAAGCTCCCGGTATTCATTTTCTGCATTTTTTGAGTCCTTCGGCTCAATTTCCTGCTTCAGCACTGGAAAAACGTTTTTAGGTGTCAACGCTTTCAACGGGTAGCGGTAGCAATATTCTTCCGAATTGTTGCGCTCATCTTCCCCGTAAGCGGCAAGCTGTTCAAAAACAGGGAGCAATCTGGTCTTTTTATAGTCCTTCACAGAAACATGATGGGCGCCGGGCATGTCAAATGTGTCCCGATCCCATCCGCTGCTCACCCGGTCGGCGACGGCTATGGCCCATTGCATGGGGGTTTCCGGTTTGTGGTGACCTGCAGCAAGATTAATAAAGGCATCCCCCACGCCCCAATCCCCGGTATTGAATTCGGGCGGAAGAACATCTTGCATGAGCTCAATAAAGGCGGCTGTGTAAACCGAATGATAATGGGAATGTCTTCCATCTCGAAACGGAAGATACAACCCGGCATTATCATTTATGTATTGGTCTGTCACATCGAGAACACCTTTATCGGCAAATTTCCCGATGTCATGCATGAAAGCAGCCGTAGCCATTTTTAATGTCGTTTGATCCATAACACGCTCCAATAACTTAAAAAATTGCTTTTACTTCAATATTTCAATCTCAATTTTCCCCAACCCGAACGACGTCTGTTTGCCGATATGCAACTTTGAACAAATATCAAGCAATGGAAAATAATGACTTAGATCGCCCTCATAAGTGACAGTCCCAATCATGCCTCCCATAAGCATACTCCGGTTCTGGCGGTTGGAGTAGCGCCGCCAGTCAAACCATTTGAGACCGTTGTCGATAATGCGGACTTTTTCGGCGTCTTTTACCAGCGTCTTGTAGTCCAGGTCCGGCTCACCATCGCCGTAACAGGCAAACAGGCTGGAAACCCGGCGCAGGGCCGCTCTGACCAGCACATGAAACGGCAGCTCGGCCTGCAGACGATTTTCAAACTTGAGCCGCAGCGGCGTTTCAAGCGTTAGCTTTAATCTCAGCGGACCGTTTGAATTTTTGCCCGGGTTATCCAGTTTCAGGATTTCACTGGTATCCTCCAGTTTCAGGCTCTGATCGGAACTGTCATAGATGACCCGATCACCCTGGAAGACACGTTTGAGGATAAACCCGGCCCGTCTGCCGTTAATTTTTTTGCCGATACCGATTTTTCCCATACGTTCAAAGGCATAGATAAAATAGGGTATATTGCGGTTCACATCCCCGAAGAGTACCAGGTTGCAGTCCAGCAACGAGCCTGCCTTAAAGGTTGTTTCGCCGTTCAGCGGCGGTTCGATCACAAAAGGATGCGGCATCACCGATATTCTTGATCCCGCCGGAGCTTCGACAGCCAGAGATGTTTCAAAAGCCTGAGCGTATATACAGCGGTTTTTCAAAAGACAGCTTTCGCACTCCTGCCGCTTTAGGGCGCAGACGACCTTTTTCAGTGCAATCCCGAAAACCCCGCGAAAAGTTGAACCCTTGTAAAAAGGCAGGACAGCCTCTTTTTCCAATCGGCATGAGAACCGATATTTTCCGTACAGCATGGTCACCTTTTCATTCCTCATAACAGTTCAGGCACAAAGGCTCAAAGAATGGAAATGAATTATGACAATCTCGTAAACAGTCAAAATTCTCAAAATTTTATTTTTGTGTTTTTTGTGCCTTTTTGCGGCCATATCAATTATAACTTCGGTATTTTGGTTTGCCTCTTGTTTAACATAGACGGCATCGATCCCGCATCTTTCAAAAAATTTTTCAAATTAAGAATAATTTCATCCGTAGTCCTCACCGGTAGGTAAACGGAAATAGGGTTTGCGGATTTTGCCAAATTTTTGCCAGAATTGCTTTGAAATTATCCGTATCCAGGATTTTAAAATGGTACCTGTCAAGGGTTTGTGCCGCTTCTTTCACCCTTTTTTCCGTCGCCTGCAGATCGATTGTATCCAGTTGCCCCAGCTGTTGGAGGCCGGAAAGCGGCAACATCGCCATCACGATTACCGTGGGGCCACTGTGTTCGCCAAAGCATAGATCGAGGCTTTCAGTGTAAAACTCAAAAGCCGTTTCAAAACGGTTCAAGGAGCCGGCGACCCGTGCTATATTGAAGGCCCACAATTGCCATGGGTGGTGTTTTTCAATAAAATCAAATTTGTGCCTGACGGCCCGGTCCAGGTAAGCTTTCTGCTGTTTCTGCTTCCTGGTATCGGCCAGAAACCGGATCAACAGGGCATGCTGCCAGCGATTCAGCCTGGAGAAACACCGCCAAATTTCCGGCCACGTCTTTGCCTCGAGGATGTCCAAAAGGCTTTTTTCCGCTTCCGGAAAACGGCCGGCATCCAGGTAGGCATAGGTGATGTAGTTGAGCTGGCGCATCCATTCTTTTTTAAAATCGGCGGCTGCACCTTCGCCCAGAGCGGTTCGGGCCAGCATTGAATAATGCTCGACTCGCTTTAGGTGCTGCGGACCGCAAAAAGCAAAATTCTGGCTTATCGAGCCGTAAAGACGCCCGAGCACGGCATCGGTTTTGCAGCCGGTCCGACACTGTTCCCGGTAAGGTCTTTCCAGCGATTCCAGGATTTTTTTCAGAGGCGGGGAAAGCCGCGGATCAAAATGATAGCGGTTGTGATGGTGCACCAGTTTGTGGTTATAATACTCGGCCAACGCTTTTACATCGGATCGCAGGATCTCGTCTTCGAAACTCTCTGCCAGGTAAACCCAGCCGGCCGCACCGCAAACATTACCATCGTGATTGGCCAGAGATAAATTGAGTGTGCTCCATTTAAAAGCGGCCAGCGGTGCCGTCCGGATTGCATTGCTCAGCATTACCGGCGGCACGGTGCCGGCAAGCGCCCTTGCTTTTTCCAGCTCCCAGCTGTTCAGACACTCCTCCAGCCTTGCGGCAAGCGCTGTAAAAAGCTCCACCGAAGACAGCACCTGATCCATCATTTTCTGCAGCTTGCCTTGCCTGAAGGCCCACTTGACCCACCGGGGGTCAAGTGTATTGCACCGGGCCACAAACAGCTGGGGGTCTTCCAGCATGCCGGGAAGCTGGATCAGCCGATCGCTTTTGCCGGGGGAATAAAGCGAAGCGAATAAATGGGCCTCTTGCAAGTCAGAAACCGGCAAAGCATCCAATCCTTCGGGAACGGCAGGAGGCTCGTTTGCCGCCGGAAAGATCATACCCCTGTAATTTTTCTGCCCGGCAAAGCTAATTTTTTCCTGTAGATGCCCGATTGCCGGAACAGAACCGTTTTTCTCAATGGCGCCGGTGGCCGGCACCCTGACGACCGGCGGCAAGCCGGTTAAAGCTCCTGCAAACCCCAGCGCAAGGGGAAGTCCCAGGGATTTCCCCTTGAACTGAATCGATCGGCTGCCGGCGGTCAGGGGATAACAGAAAAGGCCGGTGTCGGGTTGGGGAGGGTAAATCCGGCAGGCGGCTTCCGCGGCCGTGCGGATAGCGTCTTTGGCGGCAGTGTCCATAAGCGCATCCGCCCAATCAGGCCAGATTGCACCTTGCGACCGGTCCGGAATGAATCCCACAACAAAATGCCTGATATATACTTTTGATAAGACCAGCAGAACCGGAACCAGCTGCCAGGTACCGGAAAGTGCCAGGTCCCAGTCCATATCCGACAAATAGCGGCCACTGTCGACATGGCGTCGTATCCAGAAACCGGCATCTTCGGAGACTTCCTTTTTAAAAACCAGGCACTGGCTCAACAGCCACAATTCCAGCAACCAGCAAATCTCCGGTACATATTCAACTGCGGCCGTCAAATTTTCGAGCTTTCCCGTAAGACTGCCGGAATCATTGGCTGGGGACGGTTTGCGCCTGTCAAAAGACGATTGCAGGTATGATGTTAAAAGCTCTTTCTTGCCGAAATCGGCCAGAAGCGACAGATATGATAATTCCCCCTTATCCATATCATTTCCGGGATAGTTGGTAAACTACGGCCATTTTAAGTTCACCGGTTCCTGCATCCCCGGCTGAAAACTCTGCCAGAAAGGCCCCGGTCGTTTCGTCCCAGTTCGCATTTTCAACAGGTAAAAACGTCTCTCGTTCCTGCAGAAAACACAGCAGGATAGAGCCCGGCGGAAAATCGGGCAAATTCAGCACCCGCCCTCCGATAGCCAGACCTGCCGGCGTGGTTGTTTTCTGAAGTATCTCCCCCTGCAGGGGTTGCAGTGATTTGATCCGCGCATCTTCCACCATGACAAGGTTGAGCGTAAATTGCGGCCGGTCGTCGGCAGCCGCCGCGAGTGCATAGCGATCGGACCGAAATTGAGGTGTTACAAGAGCTTCTTCTGCAGTAGCAGGGCTTCCGGTCAATATAATTTCCGGATTTATTGCCTTGATTTCATCAAGGACTTCAGTCGCTGTGGAATAAACCAGCTTAAGACCCGGGCCTTCCAGTTCCTGCATAAGTGCTTCCGCCGCCCGGAACGCAAAAACGCATCCAACTTCAACCTCGAGTTCTCTAAAATAAGTCCTGGGATCATGATCTTCAAGAGGCCTGGGAAGCATGGCCCAGTCCGGTAAATCTTCAGGCTCTTTTGCCATGTTTTTAACTGCTTCGACAATTTCAGGCGAGACCTTTCCAATGACCGGACCCAGGCAATCGGACTTTAAAGTGTAGGTATTCCAGCATTCAACAAACAAATCACCGATTCCGGTATGCTTTTATTCAACGATCAGATCGCCCGGTGCCGCCAGAGCGATGTCGTTGTATATTTGTGCCGCCTGAAGGTCGTCTGAGATTGCATTGAATTTTTCGAGTACCAGGACACCGGGGGGATTGTAATAGCTGCTCTGATGCCATGTACCGAGTTCAGACTTCAGAAACCTCAGTTGGCCGGGTGCTGCCCCGATCTTTGCAGAAACCGACCGGGCGGCGGGGTAATAAGTCTTCAGCGATTCAGATAAATCCGCCCAGGTTTCCAGCCCTTCGTTTTCTTTTGAATTGCAATAGGGGCAAATTAAAAGATGCTGTCTGAAAAATCTTTCATGCAGCGGATTATTGGCGATATCAGGAGGCGGGCAGGTCCGATACTGTCTGGCCTGGGTCAATGCTAATTTCCGGCTGTACATGAAATTTTTCCTTTTTTGTTCCTTCAATGGTCTTTACGGCTTGGAGATCGATTCTTTCAAAATTAAAAGCAGCTTTCGGCGAAATACAGCAAAAGCCTCTTCATTCAGGTCATCCGGTGAAAGCCAGGATTTATCTCTGAGAAATGTCCGCAGTTTGTGCTCCGCACTATCAAGGGAGTATTTGGGACCCGAACTTCCTTTATAGCCAAAATTGCCGGCAATTTTTTTAAGGCTGTATCCAAGTCCGTATCGGCGATAAAAAATCTCTTTTTCCTTGTTGTTAAAACAGTTTGCAACACAATGGGCCCAATTATCGATAAGCTTGGAATCGAAGTAAATCACATCCGGTCTGTATTGATCATCGGGGACCCTGTTTAACGGGGATTCACCATCAGGGCCTGCTTCCGCCGACACCCGGGCGTGTAAAAACACATTAAACCCAATCCAGGTTATACAGTCCCTCAGTTCTATCCAAACGTGCCGGCTTTGCCAAATTTCTGAAATTCGATTCCAGAAATAATCTGCAAGTTCCAGTAAAACCCCCTTGCGGTTAATTGAATCATAATCAAGCATATGGGCAAAATCCGGCGGAAAAGCGATGGCCTTGAGGTCTTCACGGAGCAAGGGCGGAATGGAGCTGTTTTTCGGAAACAGGCTGTACACCAGTAATTTTTTGTTCTTTAGGGTCGTATAAATAGAGTCGGCCTGACGCAGGATATCGGATGTCCGTTTGTATAAATAACGATACTTATCCGTATCCGGCCTACGCGCCTTGTCCAGGCAATAATAAATGAACCTGCTGCGCAGAGCATGGGAAATGTTCGGGTCCCCGGAGGCAATCAAGCTTTGGATACCCGCTTTATTCTCAAGAATGAACAGCACCAGTTCGGATTGAATCGCCGATAAGATATCGGTCCCGGGTTCGTTTAATTGAGTGTCCCGGTTTATAAAGAAAAGGGGGATTTTATTGCGCCTTAAATAGTGATCGATTTTTCGGGCGATTTGAGCCAGCAGGATCTGGATTGCAGGAGAAGCCAGCCAATCCTTTATTTCTAATGCATGTTTCATTTCAGACACGAAAAGGACCTGCAATAGAGGTTTCTGGTTAACCAACCGGGGCACTTCTAATTCATATTCCAAGAAGAATTTACCTGCAAATTAATTTCATCGCCGGTGTATTATTCTTGTGGATGGCTTGAACCGCCAAATTTCAAGCACTTTGAGGGCACTTCACCTTTGAATAACAATTGATACGCCAAAGATGAGGAAATGTTAAATCTGACCGCTTCGATTAGAAATAGGATGATCAGTTGACGATGTCAACAAATCTATCCCGATGATCCTGTAAATCCTGTCTGATATTTTTTTTAATTTGAATCCATTCCTCAGATTTACGTTACTGTATTTATGTACTAACCCTCTCAGGTTCAATTGCCAGCAGCCTTTGTAATGCCTTTTTAACAGCCTTCCGGGCATTGTCGGTCAGGGTCCCGATTTTTTTTGCAATCAAATTGATCCCTTTTTTATTTCACTTTTTATTAGAAAAGAGATAGTAAGGGTTCAAGGTTCACCGTTCAGGGCTACCTTTCTTTCTTTAGATTTACCCGTACGACGGTTCAGATTTTACCCAGTTACAAAAAAGACGGTTACGAATATTGAAGACAGGAAGAAAAAGCATATTATTTGCAGCCTCAAGCGGCCTGCTGCTGACGGCAGCCTTTCCCAAAATCGGATTGGATTGGCTGGCCTGGTTTGCGCTTGTGCCGCTTTTATATGCCATAAAAGATCAATCCGCCGGGGCTGGTTTTCGCCTGGGATTTGTCAGCGGTCTGGTTCATTTTCTCACGCTGTTGTACTGGCTGGTTCCCGTCATGCGAACCTATGGCTATTTACCGGCATATTTGAGTGTATCGGTTTTGTTTCTCCTGGCCGCTTTTCTGGCACTTTTTACGGCATCGTTTGCAGCAGCCTTATCCACCGCCGGCAGAAAACCGGCCCGATGTCTGGTAATAATCCCGGTGTTCTGGGTGGCACTGGAATATTCACGTTCCTATATATTCTCCGGGTTTCCCTGGGAACTATTGGGATACTCCCAGTTTAACCGTTTGCAACTCATTCAGATTTCAGATATATTGGGTGTATACGGTCTGTCGGCTTTAATTGCCCTGGTCAATGGGGCCGTTTTTATCACCTTGCTGTATTTTACAAAAAGGAGATGGCAGCAAACAGACATAACCAGACGCCTGGTGACAGGCGCAATTAGTGCTTTAATCCTTGGAATCTCTCTGAGTGGGTCATATGGCCATTGGCGCCTGAAAACCATCGATCATTTAATTGCAGTTTCTCCTAAAACCTGCATTGCCGTCGTCCAGGGCAACATCGACCAGGCCGTAAAATGGAATCCTGCTTTTCAAATCGATACCATAAAAAAATACAATCGCTTGTCCTTATCAATCAACAAGCAACATCCGGATCTTATTGTATGGCCGGAGTCGGCCACACCGTTTTATTTTTTATACGATATCAAACCGACGGAACTGGTCTTTGAGGGAATCCAGCAAACGGCGACCGATTACCTGATCGGCAGCCCTTCTTTTGTGAAATCGGATGGTGTGGTGAAATACTTCAACAGTGCCTATTTGATCAGCCCGTTGACAAAAAATATGAGTAAATACGATAAAACCCATCTGGTTCCATTCGGTGAATACGTCCCGCTTAAAAAATGGCTCCCTTTTCTGGGAAAAATTGTGGCCCAGGTGGGAGATTTCAAGGCCGGCAAGGAAGGGAAAACGTTAGGCTGGAAAACAGAGCAGATCGGTGTTCAAATTTGCTATGAAATCATCTTTCCGGCGCTGTCCCGGGCCATGGCCAAAAACAATGCGTCGTTGCTGATCAATATCACCAATGATGCCTGGTTCGGCAAAACCAGCGGCCCCTACCAGCATTTTTCCATGACCGTTTTCAGAGCAGTGGAAAACCGGCGCACTCTGGTCAGGTCTGCGAATACTGGGATCAGCGGATTTATCGATCCGGCCGGCAGGGTTTTAGCGTCAACACCGTTACTTCAGGAGGCGGCCCGGGTCCAATCGATCCCATTGATGAAAACAAAAGCGGTCTACACCCGCATCGGAGACCTGTTCGCCCAGGTTTGCCTTGCAGCGGCACTGATCGTTGTGTTGCTTGAACTTACCAAATTCCTTAAATTCAGATATCGTTGATTGGACACTTCATAACAGAAAAAATTAATCACGAAAGCTCGAAATGACGAAAACACGAAAAAAAAATGACCTAAATTTCGTGCTTTCCAGCTTTCGTGTTTTCGTGATAAAAAATAGTTTTGATATAAAATACGAAAAATTAACAATTAGGGGACTAATCAACCAGCAAACTATTCAACGAGGTTTGTAAATTCAGGCGCAGGCTTGAACCTTTGAACCCCGGAACCCTGAACCCAGAACCTTTGAACCCCGGAACCCTGAACCCAGAACCTTTGAACCCCGGAACCCTGAACCTTGAACCCTGAACCCGTAAACCCCTGAACCCGGAGGAAAACAAAATGTCTATTGAATTAAAACAAAATCTGGCTGAACTCAAAATAAAATTGGAACATCTGCGGAATTATCTTTGACATTGATGCCAAACAAAAAAGATTGGATGAGATTGAAAGTATTATCGCTAAAGACGGGTTTTGGAACAACCCGGAAGACTCTAAATCAATCTTAAAGGAACGGACTTCTATCTCTAATAAGCTCGATCACTTTAAGAAGCTGTGGAATGATCTGGAAGAAAATCAGATTCTGCTGGATCTGGCCTTGGAAGAATCCGACCCGGAGACCCTTGAGGAAGTAACCCGGCAGGCTGAATCTCTTGACGAATCGATTGACCGGTTTTCGCTCGACCTCATGCTGGATGGCAAAGACGACACCAGAAATGCCATTGTTTCCATCAATGCCGGAGCCGGAGGCACCGAAGCCCAGGATTGGGCCGAGATGCTCTTTAGAATGTATTCCCGCTGGATCGAACGCAGAGGTTTCAAATTTGAGCTGATAGATTTTCAACCCGGTGACGAGGCCGGGATCAAAAGCGTCACCTTTACGGCCGGTGGTGAAAATGCCTTCGGCTACCTGAAAACTGAAACCGGTGTCCATCGGCTCGTAAGGATATCCCCCTTTAATGCCAGCGGCAAGCGGCACACATCCTTTGCATCGGTATTTGTCTACCCCGAGCTCGACAGCGAAATCGTCATCGACATAGACGACAAAGATCTGCGGATAGATGTCTACAGAGCCAGTGGTGCGGGTGGGCAGCATGTCAACAAAACCAGCAGTGCCGTCCGCATCACCCACCTTCCCAGTGGCATCGTGGCGCAATGCCAGCAGGAAAAATCTCAGCACCGTAACAAAGAGATGGCAATGAAGGTGCTCAGAGCCCGCCTTTACCAGCAGGAAAGGCAGAAACAGGACGACAAGCTGCAGAAGCTGCACGACAGCAAAGAAGACATCGCCTGGGGCAGTCAGATCCGCTCATACGTTCTGCATCCCTACCAGATGGTAAAGGACCACCGCATCAACCTGGATGTGGGCAACGTAAACGATGTGCTGGACGGGGGCATCGATCGTTTTATCGAGGGAGTGCTGCTGGCAAGGAAGCAAGCGTGAGGGCGTTCGCAGGTTCCAAGGTTCAGAGTTCCGGGGTTCATGGATATAAAACCTAGGTTGAGCGGTTCAGCGTTCAAGGTTCCCAGTTAAAGTGCCCTAACTGGTCTCTAACATTAGTATTGCGCGTCAATCGGGTCGAATTCCATGATTCACCCAATGGGTGAAAGAGACCAATCCAAACAATGGAGTATAACGTTACGGAAATCAGCGCTTTATAACCTTTGAACCCTGAACGTTGAACCTGTCAACGGTTGCTAAATGAATCCGGTAAGCCATTTATTAACAAGCTGGGCGGTTGCAAATACGGCGGATCTTACTGCCCGGGACAGGGCGCTGGTCACCCTGGCAGGAGTGGTTCCGGATATCGACGGCCTGGGGGTTTTTGCTGAAATACTGACGGAGCACACGGCTGCACCGCTTCTCTGGTATAGCAAATATCATCACGTCCTGTGCCACAATCTGGCATTCGGCTTGCTGCTGGCAGCGACGGGCATCCTGTTTGGCGTCAGACGGTGGATGACGGCATTTCTTGTTCTGGTGGCTTTCCACCTCCATCTTCTCGGCGATCTTGTCGGCTCGCGGGGACCGGATGGATATCAGTGGCCGATTTCCTATTTGTTTCCCTTTTCAGATAGCCGGCAACTCACCTGGACCGGTCAGTGGGAGTTGAATGCCTGGCCTAACGGTTTGATTACAGCCCTTCTTTTGGCAGCAACGATATACATCGCCTGGAAGAAAGGCCGCTCTCCTCTCGAAATGGTTTCAACAAAAGTCGATGCGGCTTTTGTTTCGCATTTGAGAAAGTTGCATGCTTTTTGCTCGAATTGAGCAGCATTTCATGCTTTAATAGCGATGCTCTTATAAAGTAAAAAAAGAATGGCTTGTAAAAAAAAGCGCTGTAATTTCTTAAATTGATTGACAAATAACAGTTTGCATACTTCATTTTTATTCGAATAAGAAACGGCCGAGCAAAAAATATGTTTCTCTAATGTCGGCCGGCCAATCGAGGATCGAACTTGAATCTTTGGGATTTTCCAATTTTCATGCCGGCAAAGTCGGCATGGTTCGGATTGATCACATAGTTATATTCTTCCATGATGATGGTGCTGGGAACTTTCAAGACGACAAATTTTGACCGGGAGATCCATTTGTAGCCGATTTTCTGAGTTGATTCGGAAGGCGGCAGCCGATTCCAGTCCTTGGGCAGTTTATTGCGGCTTAAAGCGGTGACCTGTGATATGTCAAATGTGACGGGAATTTTCAAAAAACGCGTGTAAAACAGTTCTTCTCTTTCCAAATGCACGACAATTTCAAGGGTTGCAAGTGACAGCGATTCAGCCGTGTAAACCGCCGGCATTCCCACAGGATTCCATCGACCCCCATAAATCCGGGCCCCGTCACCCTTAAACGCTGTTTGCCTATGGTTTTCTTTGATGACGCGCCAGACCGTTAATTTCATCCAGGAAAGACTCCATGCTCAATCCGACCCAGCAAATTGACAACCTCTTGTGCCCCCAGGTCCGTATCCGAATATTCCAGTGGTACTTTATACCCTAAACCCCGCACGGGCTTTTTCAGCCAATTCTCCACGGCCTCTTCGCTTTCAAACACCTCCAGGGCCTTATCGTAGACCCGGGCGATACGAAGCACACGTTCCGACTCGTCGGTTTTCAGCCGGCCGTCTTGCCGCCTGCGATTTAAAGTACGTTTTGATATCTGCACAATATTGGATAAAAGATTGTCGGAGACTTTCAATCGGTCTCTCAATTTATCGAAAGCATCGGCAGGCAGCCCCTGTTTGAGGATAACGATCATTTCATCGATGTTCTGTGTTTGAATCCCGATTGAACCAATGTTCATGACAAGGCTCCTTTGTCTGGCATTTTACCACATTATATGTGCCAGATGCCTGTTTGTAAAGGAGGTTTTTTCTTAAAAAGCAGACCTCCTAATTTAACGTCTCGGAACTTCTACAACTTATTTGAATTATAGTTCTTTTTGTGGCCGTTTTCTTTTGTAAGCCACATGTAATGATGGAATAGCGGAATTTTGGAAGACTGGGTATGAAAAATGGTAATAATTATGATCCATGTGCTCTATCGTTATACGGGTTAATGCTATCCTAAAGCAACATCCAACGTCATCATGACGGCAAAGCCCAACATCGCTCCAATGGTTGCGACATCCGTATGTTTTTGAAGCTGGGATTCCGGAATCAGCTCTTCAACTACAACATAAATCATCGCCCCGGCTGCAAATGCAAGGGCGTATGGAAGAATCGGCCGCATATATATAACGGCAACCGCTCCAAAAACACCTGCTATCGGTTCGACAGCTCCGGATAACTGTCCATACCAAAAACTTCTTAACCTCGAAAGACCTTCCCGGCGCAGCGGAACTGAAACTGCAGCGCCTTCGGGAAAATTCTGGATGCCGATTCCCATAGCCAGTGCGATGGCACCGCCCAATGTCGCTGACGGTAAATCAGCGGCTAAAGCGCCAAATGCCACACCGACTGCCAGCCCTTCCGGTATATTGTGAATCGTAATTGCCAATACCAGCAGGATGCTTCTCTGCCAGTTTGTGCTGATTCCCTCCGCTTCCTCTTTTGGAAATCCAGGGTGTAAGTGAGGTAACAGCTTGTCGATAATCCAGAGAAAAGCTCCGCCTAATAAAAATCCTGAAGTTGCGGGAACCCAGGCAGGTAAATTTGATTCTTCAGCCATTTCAATTGCCGGAGCAAGTAAAGACCAGTAAGAGGCTGCAATCATCACACCGGCAGCAAAACCGAGCATAGCATCCAGAGTTTTTCGATTGATGCTTTTAAAAAAGAATACCAGGCCTGCACCTGAAGCAGTCACCAACCAGGTAAACAAAGTCGCCATGAGTGCTTGATAAACAGGATCCAGCCCAGAAAAAAAACCGATCAACATAATTATCGCTCCGGTTTCGGTAGGTTTTTACATAAATCGTAAAAGTTTATCCATAAATCAAAAATTTCGTGGCCGCAACAGCAGGCGCTCGCTCGGGCCGAAGCAGAGTTTTCGCACAAGATAAACGACAATCAGGGACCCGATGGCCGTCGAGCCCACCAGCATGACCATGACGACAATCTGATAACGGATGGCCTGCAGTGGATCGGCTCCGGCCAGAATCTGCCCAGTCATCATACCGGGAATAAACACCACCCCCACTCCCATCATGGAGTTGATGGACGGGATCATGCCCGCTCGCATGGCGTTGCGGAACATATCCTGGCTGGCCTCCTTATAGTCTGCGCCCAGGCACAGCATCATCTCCACTTCAAGCCGGCGACTGCGCAATTCTCCCAACAATCGTTCCAGCGCAATGGCGATGGCGTTCATCGAATTACCGATCACCATGCCTCCCAGGGGAATAAAATACTGTGGTTTCCACCAGGGTTCCACATTTATCAGCACAGCCGTCACCAGGTAGGAAACGATAAGATAGCTGATCGCCATGGAAGCGAACAACGGCCAAAAAAAGGAAACCTGCTTTTCTTTGATCCGATTGCGAATTTCCCAGGCGGCAAAAAAAATCATGAAGCTGAATACCGCCAGAACCAGTACGGCACTATCAATATTGAAAATAAACTTCAGGATGTACCCGAGCAATACCAGTTGCACAAATGTGCGGATTGTGCCTACCAGCAAATCCCGTTCCAGTTTGAGGGCATGATACAGGGATGTTATACCTGCGGCCAGAATGAATACGAGCCCGATAGCCAATTGCCCAATGCCGATGGAAGCGATCTCCGGTGTCATTTATAGGCCTCCACCCGGCCGTTGGCGATTTGCAGGGAGCTGAATTTTACCAGCTTCGGCTCGAACTTTCGATGGCTTACCATCAGCACCGTTAAACCGGCCTTTGCACAGAGGCACTCGGCGGTTTCCTCAACAATCCGACTACTTTTTTCATCCAGCGCACTGGCGGGTTCATCCAAAAGAACAACCTTGGGGTCGAGCAGCAATCCACGAATAAGGCACAGGCGTTGAAGCTGACCAACGGATAGTGTCTGCGCATTGGTTTCCAGGCTGAGATCGGTTAAAAGAAAATTTTTCAGCTGGGCTTTGAGCGCGGTGTCGTCCGGAGGAGTCTGGTCGCGGTTGTTTTTAAAGGTAAAGGATAGCAGCAGGTTTTGCCGAACCGTCCCAGCCAGGGCGGTGGGTGTCTGTTGAATATACAGGATCGATCGCCGCAGCACAGGGGGGGTTGTACGATGCCAGCGGTTTACCGTTGAATAGAACAGTGCCTTGCGAAGCCTCTTCCAGGCGGTTAACTAAACGCAAAAAAGTCGATTTCCCCGATCCGGATGGTCCCTGGATCAGATAAAAGTTTCCGGCGTTTAATTTCAGTGAAAGATTTTCAAAAAGAACCTTTGTATCTGAAAAAGAAAAGGTTACTTCCGAAAATTCAATGATCGGTGTGTCTTTCTTCATCACAGATTTCGTTGTTGCATTGCTGCATGTTCGGCTGCCAGCTCATTCAACAAACTTTGAAGGGTCCAGGTTTCCGAGGTAGGCGTCAAGGTGGCCCATAGTGTCTGTTTCATCTTCGATTTACGGCAGCCGGTCATCAGTCCGTGCATTTCATTTTGGGTGATTCCGGCCATAATGATGGCTCGCGGAAGCCCCGAAGAAACACCCCACCCTGAACTATCCTCAAGTTTCAAAAGTTCGCAGACCTGAATATCCGCCTGCTCTTCCGTTACCCAGACTTTGGGTATTTCAGACAAACCTATTAATTCCAAAAGCTTATAAAAATTTGGCTGGACGCTTTGAGAAAAACCACACAGCAGCAATTTGCGTGGACCATACAGGGGTTTGTCGGTGGGCGAGACTTTTTCAAACTTGGCATCGGTCATGGCAATTCTCCTGGTTTCAAATGCGCATGAGAAGCTGTTTTTTAGGAATAGTACCCCGTTTCATAAATTGTGCGGGGAAATTGGACACTTCAAGTTTCAACAATCGTAATATTCTAAAATTATGACTATAATTTACCTAACCTGGGCGAGCCGGAGCCACACAGAAAAAATTAATCACGAAAGCACGAAATGACGAAAACTCGAAAAAAATATGACCTAAATTTCGTGCTTTCCAGCTTTCGTGTTTTTGTGATGAAAAATAGTTTTGACATAAAATGCAAAAAATTAACAATTAGGGGCCTAATCAACCAGCAAACTGTCCAACGATATCTGTAAACAATAGATATTCTTATACTTTCAACTTATTCAATAATCGGATTCAATCTGTTTTCTATGTGAACGGGCTTGGCAATCAATTTTTGTGCCAGCATGATTTGTTCGGTCTGCTTCCAGGCAGCCACATCAATTTTCCCAAATTCAAAATCCGGCTCCGGCAGCATAAGTATGCGGGTAGCGGGCAGCTGTTTTCTCACAATTTCTTGCGGCGTTTCCGGGTTGTATTTCAAAACGGTTTCAATGGCCTTGTCCTTATTTTTCGGATCCAAAGCCTCACGCCAGGCCTGCAAAAGCGCTTTCTTGAATCGCTTCACGGTCTCCGGGTGTTCCGCCACCATTTTTTCGGTCGTCACGACGGAATTGGCGACAAAACGAATACCCAACTTGCCTGGACTCAAGAGGTCAAATTTTTCCCCTGCTTTACGCAGCTTTTCACCGATAATGGGTGCCTGCGCATTGCGGTAAAGAGGCCACAGATCAACTTTCCCCTGGTAAAACGGGGTGTAATCGTAACGGACACTGAAGAGCTCCACCTCGTCTTCCTTAATATTGTATTTGGCCAGCAGGGCGCGCATGATGGTTTCATCGTTGCCGCCATATGTGATTCCGATGATCTTGCCTTTGAGATCCTGGGGCGTTTTCAGGGGGGTCTTGTCCGGTCGATAGATCCAGTGCAGGGGGTTGACCTGAAAGAGCTGGGCCAGCACCACAATCGGCGATCCTTTGGAGACCGCCCGAATAACCTGATCCGCCGAAGCCACACCAAACTGGACATGACCGATTTCCAGCTCTTTGATGGCGTCCTTTTCGGGTCCGCCCGGTTTCACGGTCACCTTCAAACCGTTTCGTTCAAAGTTACCCTGGGCATCCGCCCACAGGTCACCGACAACACTGATGTTGAACAACCATTTGAGCCGATAACTCACTTCCTCCAGGGGTTGCTTTTTTTCGCTGCAGGCGGTGAAAAAAAGAAAAAAAAGCATTACCGATATCAGAAAAAAGTTTGTTCGGAGTCGTTGTCTCATAATAGACCATCCTTTTTTAATGATTAACCACGAAAACACAAAATTTGGAAAGGACGAAATTTTCATTTCTTTTTCGTGTTTTCGTACTTTCGTGATAAAAAAATTTTCTCATAAAGTGTTGTAGAGCCGCCTTGTAAGGCCAAGAATTCACAACAAAGTCTCTAACTACTTTGCAGCCGTCTTTGCACAACAAACCCCAGCCATTCCAGGCACACCAGATACAATGATGTGCATATACCTATCAAAAACAGTGCCACCAAGACTTTTGCCAGATCACTCTGGTAGAGGGCTATGCGGATACTGTGGCCGATGCCGGCATTGGCCGCGATAAATTCGGACACAATGGTTCCCACCATTGCCAGAGTACCGCTTCCCACTATGACGGTGGCGATTTTATTGATGTTCTCAAACGCACGAATTTTGACCTGCAGACGCCAGTTCATTCTCAAGGTGGCCTCATAAAAATGTTCGATCTCGGACACGGGTTCGGATAAAATACCGATAAATGAAAGCAGCAGGGGAAAATAGCAAATCATGGCCGTGATCAATAGCCGGGAAGAGAGTCCGTCTCCCAGAAGGATAAAGATAATAGGTGCTACCGCTACGATGGGATAAGCTTGAATGTTGTAAGCGGCCACCCTGATAAAGGAGCCGAACCAGAGGGTCAGACGTCCGATGATTCCAACAACGGTTGCCAGACAAATCGACAGGATATGACCGAGAATGGCAACCGACAGCGTATCGATTACATTGAAAAAATATCTGATAAAAACACTTTGCCCGGTCTGCCAGATTTCCAGTGGACTGGGAATGACATAGTCGGAAAGTTTCAGGGCATACTTGATCATAAATAGAATGGATATGCCGATCAAATAAATAATAAAGAATTGATAAATGCGTCTATAAAGCATTTACGATCTCCAGCATTGTGTGCTCAAGGTCTTTATTGGCCGGTGGCATACCGTTGGAGTAGTCCAGCCCCCGGATCGATACGGTTTGAGGCGTTTTATGAAGGCTGCGAAGAATCAGAATCTGTTTGCAGAATTTAGCCACCTCCACCACATTATGGGAAATATAGAGAAAGCAGCGATGGGGAAACATTGTTTTCATCTTGAGAATAATTTTTTCTTTGGTGACTTCATCCACGTTGGCCAGACTTTCATCCATG
Organism: Deltaproteobacteria bacterium; assembly: GCA_024277475.1. The sequence continues at coordinate 2,669 of JAJRVC010000006.1, read as the reverse complement.
ATCAAAAAATCAAAATCCTGTAACAGATAGCGTGCCAGGTTAGTACGATTCTGCTGCCCCAGAGAAAGCTGCGCAAAGCGTGAATGCAGGCAGGCCTCAAGGCCGAAAGCCGTCACCAGTTCGTCAATTTTTCCTTTGTTGGAATCCGGGGTGGTGGCTGTTAGATGTTCCTGCACACTGGTCCAGCCCGGCAGCCGTTCCAGGTTATATGCATACAGGATGTGGTGTATCTGCCGAGCTGAAATTTCTCCTGAAAATCCTCCAATTTCACCGGTCATCATTTTTGCCAGGGTTGTTTTGCCGACACCCGAGGGGCCGAACAGCGCGTGGAAACCGGACGAGGTCACAGCACAGGTCAGGTTTTTAAATACTTCTTTGGTGGAGCCGGGATACTTGTAGTTGATATCTTTAAATTCGAGCAGCATGTAAAGTCATATATCCGAACCGAAAGATTCAGTCAACCAAACCTGGAAAAACCGGATAACAAATGCAGTGTATCCACTTCGCGGTCTTTGCGCTTATCGTTTAGGCCCACGAAAATATCCCCCTTTAGCAAGCAATGTCCAATTACCAAATCCACAGCGTACAAAACAAAGATGCGATATTAAATGTAAAACTTCGGGTTTCGTCCCAATTGGATAATATTTACCCGGATTGTGACCTATAAAATCCAATTCTGGATATTTTTTACACACTTGTTGTTCTGCAAAGACCGGTTTTATAGTTGGTTCACTGATCTTAATACACTATTTGAAATAATTTATCCTATGTTATCAAATTGTTAGCTCAAAAATAGATTTACTGCAGCAGCATTGGCATGCACCTTGTAAAGATTAATTACAAAACCATAAATCGTGCGTAGGCATTCACGGGTTCAAGGTTCCATTCTCGCCTCTGGACTGCATCTGAGATGCGTATTTACGAGAAAAGTGGCAGCTTGGTCAGGCCTGATCTAAAATTTGGAACCCAATTGGCAATTATTTGGCAAAATGAATTCACAATTAAGACCCTAATTTTAACCAAAGGAGACGGAACATGAACAAAAATTACAGGAAATTAAAAATTATGCTGATAGCCGCAATTGCGATTTTGTTTTCAGGAATCTATGTATCTGCCGACAGTGGAATGGGATACAGTCCTGGTCGCGGGATGTATCAAGGACAGGGGATGCATCACAGCGGCTATGCCGGTTCCGGATGCGGCGCCTTAGACAACTTGAGTGAAGATGAAATCAAAAAATTGGATGCGGAGCGTACCGTATTTTTCGAAGCAACCAAAGGTTTGCGACGAAAAATTTATCAAAAACGGCTCGAATTGGCGAGCGAAGTGGCCAAAGAGAATCCGGATGCTACCGCCGCCGCCGCCTTACAGAAAGAAATTTCTGATTTTAAGGCCCAGATGGCTCAAACGCGTCTGGAGCACATATTGCGAGTCCGCAAGATCAACCCTGATCTCGGCAGGGGGTTTTTGGGCCTGGGCCGCGGTCCTATGGGACCCGGAATGATGCATGGCGGAATGATGGGATCTCGCGGCGGATACGGCATGGGACCTGGAATGATGGGATCGGGAGGAGACGGCAACTGGGGTCCCAACAATTGCCCCTATGGTGGTTACGGTAGGGGACCGCAGATGATGCAGCGCGGCGGATACGGCATGGGTCCTGGATATGGCAAGGGACCCGGAATGATGGGGTCCGATCGCGACAACTCCCCGCAAAAAAATAAGGGACAGACCTCCCAGACGGAGTAAGTAAAACGGATTTGTCGAAGTAACAGTAACACGGATAGGGGTTCAATGGTTCAGCACCGCCGCTGGCCTGAACCCCTGAATCTTTAACAGCGAATTGATTGAACATCGAACGTCCAACGTCGAATATTGATGTGGCCGCAAAAAGGCACAAAAACCACAAAAATAGAATTTTATATTTAAAAATTTCAATAAGTTATTAGATAAAAATTTGAGAATTTTGACTTTTTACGAGTTTGTCAATATTGATGACGCTACGCTTTATCTATTTTAAAACAAGCGAACCGCTGAATTTCGAAGAATTGAATCACTTCAGGCTTCGCCTTCGGCTACGACCCGACAGGTTGCTCTGTCTTTTTTTAAATAGACAGAATACATTATTCGACGTTCAATGTTCGATGTTCGACGTTCATTTTTTTAAGTTAGCCCGTCATATGAAAATAGCAAAAACCAAAGTTTCTTCTACGATTAAACTGGCCGGTTTTCAGGCCAGCGACGGGGTTGACACCTGAAACCCGACACCTCTCAACTTTTATTCTGCCTTTTATGGAGAAGGCCTTTGTCTGTCAGGCGGTAATTTGGTTCACTGTCCGGTCCGCAAAGAAAGGAGCCGTCCATACGGTGAAGATAACCTTTTTCAACCAGATCCCTTAATTTCTGTTTTTTTCCCAGATGGTTTCCGGGATAATACACGCCCTTTTTCATTTTCTCAAAAATTTCATTCGTCATTTGCCCCCCCCCTCGGACAGTTTAAATCATCAAGTTTCTTACAACATGTTGCTGGCTAAAGGCCACTAAGAGCCTATGAAGTCCTCATCGAATTAACGTTTCATCGAATTAACGTTTCAGGGAATTCAGCGTTTCTTTTGCTCCCAGCGCCATATACAACCCATCGGTACTGATGGCAATCAGTGTAAATCCCT
>JAJRVC010000005.1 GCA_024277475.1 Deltaproteobacteria bacterium | reverse complement strand
GCGGGCATGCTTGACGGGTGCAAATCTGATCGATGCCGGCGGCTTATGAATTGATATAAATCAGCGACCCCCAGCAGAGGTGGCCCGGCCCCTTCCAGGGGCCATCCTCATACCCCCAGCTCTGCTGGCGGTCGCTGATTTCACCGGCTCAAATTCATATAGTTCCCGCCCATAAATGGTCTTTTTCCCAATAGATCCATAGCTTCAAAGGCTGGATTGTCAGAAATTTCATTAGCCCTTCGGATTTTATGAAACCGGGCTTTCGAAAACAAAGTGTTGACCAGATTGCCAAACTCGCCCGGCAGGGCGGGGGATGGCTCATCATTACCGGTGCGGGGCAGACGGTTGATGGTTTAATTGATAGCTGGAGAAGATTTGAAAGAAGGGTCCTGACGGTTCGGGAGCGAAATCTTGCTATTCAACCCATGACCCAATATCTGGAGGAAGAATCCGGATTGAAGCAGACCGCGGCCGAACACGAACAACGCGTAATTCCTCATTTTGTGTTGAGGATCGGCTATTTAAATTCTTACCCTGACCCGGTTAGCCTGCGACGGCCCGTGAACTGGTTTGTGCGGTTATAAGGGAATGATGGGTTTCAAGAAAACGGAATTTAAAGCGCATATTCTTACATTGATTTTGGTGTTCTGATGGTGTATTTTGGGTGGCAAAATTGGGAATAGCTATAAATGATGTGGCCGCAAAAAGGCACAAAAAACACAAAAATAAAATTTTATACATAATAATTACAATAGGTTATAAGATCAAAATTTGAGAATTTTGACTGTTCACGAGATTGCCATAAACAGGAGGGATTAAAAAATGGAACTGAAAATTTCACTTGAGGCGGCCAAAGAACGTGCATTGGAGTTAATGCGAAAAGGCTACCACTGAGGGCCTTCAGTCCTGCAAGTTATGTGGGAAGTGTATGATCTGGGCAATGAGGATTTTCTTTGGACCGGCATTCCTTTTATGGCAGGCATCGGCGGTTTTCAGCAAGCACCCTGCGGTGTGGTTTCGTCATCGGCAGTCCTTCTCGGCTTGCGGCATCGCTGTTCACTGACGGAAAAAGAAAGAGCCAAACAGGCGCGCAACGCCGTGCGCTACTATTCAGGAAAAATTGTGTCTGAATTCAACCAGCATTTCGGAGACATTACCTGCGAAGGCCTAATCGGTATCGATTTTGCCAAACCCGGGGAATATCAGAAGTTTTTGGAGTCCGGCATTTGGAAGGAAAAGTGCGAAAAATACGTAGAGTTCATTATTGAGAAGCTTTATGAGTTTGAGGATCAGAAGACCCTGTTTACGGTATCATCGTAAGGCTACGGTATCACCGTGAGACTTTTGTAAAGCCACCTCTTATTGCGCGTTTTCAAGATCAGATTTTCCACCTTGTATGGCGGATGAGTCACGAAATATGCTCTGTATGGCGGGGCTCAATCCGCCTGACGGATCGCCTTTCCTGAACTTGAAAAAGAAACATTCTCTGTTAATGGGTTCAACCCCCGCTCCTAAACCGTCGCTAACTCCATCTGGCGCTGGTAAAGCCGGCTGTAAAGACCGCCGCGCTGCATCAGTTCCGTGTGATTGCCGGTTTCAATAATTTTACCGGAATCCAGGACCAGAATTTTATCCGCATTGCGAATCGTGCTCAGGCGATGAGCTATGACCAGCGCAGTGCGCCCTTTTAGAACTCTCGCCAAAGCCTGCTGAATCAGGTACTCGGCTTCGGCATCCACGGACGAGGTGGCCTCGTCTAAGATGAGGATCTTCGGATCCGCCAGAATCGCCCGGGCCAGGGCAAGCCGCTGCTTTTGTCCGCCGCTTAACTTGACGCCGCGTTCGCCAAGCTCGGTATCGAAGCCCTCGGGCAGCTTTGTAATGAAATCATAGGCATTGGCTGTCCTGGCGGCCGCAATGAGTTCATCAACGGTGGCATCCGGTTTGCCGTAAAGCAGGTTTTGGCTGATGGTATTGTTAAACAGGAATGAGTCCTGCAGCACGACGGCTACCTGACGTCGCAACGAAGCCAGTTTGACATCACGCAGATTGTAGCCGTCCACGGTGACCTGCCCCTGGATGGGATCATAAAACCTGCAGATCAGATTGGCAATACTGGTTTTACCGGCTCCGCTGGGGCCGACCAGGGCGACCATTTCTCCCGGCGCCATTTTGAAACTGATGGTATGCAGAACCCGGTCACCGGTGCCATAGCGAAAAGTGACCTGATTAAATACCATTTCACCCCGGATGGCGGGCAGGTCTATCGCATCCGGTGCGTCTTTGACCTCGGTTATTTGATCCAGCAATTCAAATATCCGCTCACCCGCTGCGATGGCTTCCTGAAAAATGTTGTCCACCTCCGTCAGGCGATTGATGGGTTCATAAAAAGAGGAACTGTAGGCCAGAAACGCTACCAGGGTGCCCAGTGTCAATTGGCCGCGCACAACCATTACGGCTCCGATGCCCAGTACGGCAACGGCTCCCATTGCGCTTACAAAACGGATGATCGGGAAAAAAACCGACCAGTAACGAATCCCCTTTACCCGGGCGTGATAATAACGTTCACTTTCGGCCGCAAAACGTTTGTGCTCCAGATCCTCACGGGCAAAAGCCTGAATGACCTGGATGCCGGACAGGTTGTCCTGAAGTTTGGCATTGATGTTACCCAGCCGGGCACGCACACCGCGGTAAACAGGCCGTATTTTCGTGTTGTAATGCCGCAATGCCAGGGCCAGAATAGGGACCGGAATCACGACCAGAACGGCCAGGCGGTAATCCAGCACAAAAAGAATTATGGAACCACCTGCCAGCCGGATCAAATCCACGGCCGTAAGCGCTGAACCATGGGTGACGAAATGCTCCAGCGCGCTGAGATCATTGGTAACCCGAGACATTAGTTCCCCGGTTGAAGTTCGCTCAAAAAAGGAAAGAGACATTTTTTGCAGATAGGCATACAGGCGGATTCGTAAATCCAAAATAAATCTTTCGCCCAGGGTGTGTCGTACGAAATTGTCACCGATCTGAATCACTTGATTCAGGGCATAGACACAAATTAAACCAATAATCAACGCAGCCAGGTAATTCAAATCACGCGCGGTAATGACCTCATCCACAATCGATTTTTGAAAAAGCGGCGGTACCAGTTCCAATCCTGCGCGTCCCACCAGTAAAACGGCGCTGATGATGATGGTCTTCCAGTAGGGTGCTAAAAGAAGAAAAAGCCTTTTAAGAACTTGCATCGTGCATTCCTGTCGGTCAATTTTGCAATAGCTTTGGGTACTGAGATGGCGGAACAGGATTATACTCCGGCTGCTAAAGCCATAAAGTCAATTGTAGTCAGCCATTTAATTTCAGATAGTTGTAGGGATCGGCCATAAAATCTTTATAGATCCGGTAATGAACCGTGTCTTCGTAATCAATTTTCTTTACAGGACTTTCATCGAAACTTAAAATTTCTGCACCGGGACAGGCCAGCAGAATCGGAGAGTGGGAGGCAATGATAAACTGAGCATGGCCGGAACGACCCATGTTTTCTAATAGATTGAGCAACGCCACCTGGTTTTTAGGTGAAAGGGCGGTTTCCGGTTCATCTAAAAAATAGATCCCTTTAATTTTAAAACGTGAGGTGAAAAATGCCATCAAGGATTGGCCGTGGGACTGGGACATCAGTGACCTGCCGCCGAGATACTCGATCAAACCAGGGTCCATCGTCAGCCATTCGTCCCACAGCTGCGCAAAGTTCTGGAAAATGTGTGAGCCGAAAAAAGATCCGGGAACCCGCTTGTCCCGCCATTCCACATCAATAGCTCTGTACAAATCTTTCTCATATGGGCTTGCCTTAAACCGCGGTCGCTGGATGCCCTGCCACATCATAATGCCGCAT
>JAJRVC010000049.1 GCA_024277475.1 Deltaproteobacteria bacterium | reverse complement strand
ATCAAAAATATCATTTTGCCGGGCTTCACCCTGGGAGTCGCGTACATGGCGCTTTTGGCCAGAACCACCCGTGCAGCGGTGGTGGAAATTTTAACCAACGATTATATCCGCACCGCTCGAGCCAAAGGGCTTTCCGAGTTGCTGGTGAATCGCAGGCATGTCTGGCGCAATGCCCTGATCCTGGTGCTGACCACGGCCGGCATGCAATTCGGCGCCCTGATAGCCCAGACGGTGATTGTGGAAAAACTGTTTTCCTGGCCGGGCCTGGGATCCCTGGTCGTCGATTCCATTTTTCAGCGGGACATCCCCGTCACCCAGGGGTGCATTCTGGCCATCATTACGGTCTTTCTGCTGGTTAACCTGATCGTGGATTTGCTTTACGGGTTTATCGATCCCAGGATACGGGCATCTTATAAATGAACACGACCACAAAAAAAGTATTACGTCAAACCAATCTCATTATGGGCGGCATCATCACTCTTTTTGTGATTATCGTCGCTATCTTCGCATCATATCTGGCTCCCTACCATCCCGTCGACGACGCCGACCTGATGGTTTCAGAAGAAGCACCCAGTTCTTCGTATTGGTTCGGCACCGACAACCAGGGGCGGGATGTCTTATCCCGGGTTATTTACGGGTCACGAATTTCCCTGGCAGTGGGTTTGATCTGCCAGGCCTTCAACACGATTATCGGTGTCGTCCTGGGCCTGTCCGCCGGCTTTTTGGGCAAGTGGTGGGATGATTTTGTCATGGGCCTGACCAATGTGATGCTGTCTATTCCTTCCCTTATTTTTGCCCTGGCTGTAATGGCCCTGCTGGGTCCCGGGCTGCTGAATGTCTTTGTAGCCCTGGGCTTTACCAACTGGTCTTATACCTGTCGCATCACGCGTTCCCAGGCCCTTTCCGCGCGGACGCTGGACTATGTCACGGCCGCCCAAGCTCTAGGCTACAGCCGAATCCGAATTATGTTTACCCAAATATTGCCCAACATAATCGGACCTATCCTGGTTATTGCCACTCTGGGCGTCGCCTGGGCTATTCTGCTGGAAGCTTCTCTTTCTTTCCTCGGTTTGGGCGTGCAGCCGCCGACCCCTTCCTGGGGGGCCATGCTTTCAGCCGCCAGAGAACAGCTCTTCACGGCACCCTGGATCAGCATTTTCCCGGGAATCGCCATTTTTATCACCGTCCTGGGGCTCAATCTTCTGGGAGACGGATTGCGGGATATTCTCGATCCTCACACAGTCAGTCAAATGAGAGGCTAACTTAGTTTGCAGGTAATAGGTCTCAGTGTTCAGCACTTACTTTCCCTGACACGTCGCGTGAAACTATATGGAATGACGATTGACGAATGACGAATGGTGGATGTCGCTTCGCTCTGCTGTTTTTAAAGGATAAAATAGAAAGAATTCCTTTTATTGGAATCAAGGTGCTTTCTCTGTCATTTTCTTGGTAGGCCGCATGGAATGATGGAATAGTGGAATTTTAAAATATTGCACGACCTTATTGTCTTTTAGGCCTCTGATACCGTATTTTTTCAACACAGAAAGGAATATTGTATGGATATTGCTTTATTTTCAACGCGGATCTTCACCGGAAATCCGGCCCAACCCTGGGCGGAGGCGCTTAAAGTAACCGATAACCGGATCAGCCATGTCGGCAGTAACACTGAGGTCAAAAAAGCCTGCGGTCCGAACACCGAGAAGCTGGATTTGCCCGGCAGGCTGGTCACGCCCGGTCTGGTAGACGCTCACTGTCATTTTTTGAATCTGGGACGCTCTTTTCAAATGATAAATCTGCGCAATGCTTCCTCCCTGGCCGAAGTCCGTGAACGGATTCAAAAAGCGGTTGGTTCACAGCCGTCGGGAGAATGGATTATCGGTCGCGGCTGGAATCACCATCAGTGGAAGGAGGGACGGGAACCGACGCGCAAAGATCTCGATGACATCATACCCGATAATCCGGCCATGATGGTGCGTGTCTGCGGACACAGCATCTGGGTCAATACGGCGGCCCTCGACCGGGCCGGCGTTACGCGGATGACCCCCAATCCCGCCGGCGGGCAGATCGATAAAGATCCCTCCAGCGGCGAGCCCACCGGGTTGCTGCGCGAGGCCCGCGACATCATCGAAGCACATATTCCTGCACCCACTTTAGCACAACGTAAGCAGATGGTTCTGGCCGCCCAGGAGGATGCCCTGCGATGCGGGATAACCGGTGTGCATACCTGCGAAACCCTCGATGAGTGGGAAGCGTTTGCGGCCCTGGAAGCCGAAGGGAAACTGAAAGTGCGGGTTTACCACCTGCTGCCTCCCGATGACCTGGCAGAAGCCGCCGGCCGGGGAATTACCGCCGGCTTCGGCAGTGAACGGCTGTGGTTCAAGCATGTGAAGCTTTTTGCCGATGGTTCCCTGGGTTCCGGTACGGCCTTGATGCATGCGCCCTACAGTGATGATCCCGGCGAATGCGGCATTGCCTGTCTCGAAAGGGAAATGCTGGAAGAAAAAATTAAGCTGGCGTACAGCCGCGGCTGTGACGTGGCGATTCATGCTATCGGCGATCTTGCCGTGACCCATGCGCTGGAAAGTATTGGCGCTGCGCGCAAACAATATCCGGCAGACCACAGAGATAGACTGGAGCATGTGCAGATCTACCGGGCCCGGGATCTCGCGCTTTTTCACGACTTGGGAGTTGTGGCTTCGGTCCAACCGGTTTTTGTCCCGACGGATTGGGCAGCGGCGGACAAACGCTGGGGGCCGGAAAGATGTCGCCAAGCCTATGCCTGGAAATCTCTGCTTCAGGCCGGTCTGCGGGTTCAATTCGGCTCTGATGCACCGGTGGAAGCGATTAACCCAATCTACGGGATCCAGGCAGCCGTCACGCGCCAAACCGTGACGGGGGAGCCCCGCGGCGGATGGTTCCCCGAGCAACGGTTGTCCCTTGAAGACAGCATTGCGGGCTTCACCGCGGTGGCGGCCTGGTGCAGCCGGCGTGAAAATGAGCTGGGCTCAGTATCACCCGGCAAATGGGCTGATCTTACCGTCTATAGCCAGGACCTTTTCAGTCTCCCCCCGGATCGTTGGCCGGCTGTCGAAACAGAGATGACGCTGGTGAATGGTGAGGTTGTTTATCCGGATTAACCAATGAAAAACAACCTGTCGAAGAAAGGGCAGTTGCTTAAAGAGCTCCGATTACAGCAGGAAATTATATCCGGAGAGCAACTCAATGCAACTCTTGGAATTTCAAAGGAGTCTGTCTGGAAACACATTCAGGAACTGCAGGAACTGGGCTATCACATTCTCTCAACCCCCAATGGCTACCGGCTGATCGACTCGCCGGATATTCCCTTCCCCTGGGAATTTACCGATCGCCGTTTCAACGTTTTCTACTATCCCGAAGTGTCTTCAACTATGGATACGGCCAAAGACCTGGCTATAAAAAACTGCCCTGATTTTACGGTGGTCGTTGCCGGGCGGCAGACTAAAGGCCGGGGCAGGTTAAAGCGGCAGTGGCTGTCGGATGACGGCGGTCTTTATTTTACCCTGGTACTTCGGCCGAACATTCCTGTCCGGTTGAGTTCCAGGGTGAATTTTTTGGCCTCGCTGACGCTTGCGCGCATATTGCGTGAGATGCTTCAAATTGATGCCGCCGTCAAATGGCCCAATGACATCCTGGTGGATGGCCGCAAAATATCGGGGATGATCTCCGAACTGGAGACAAAAACGGATCGGGTTCTTTTTATCAGCATCGGTATCGGCATTAACGTCAATAACGATCCATCCGTGGCTGAACCCGGCGCCTCTTCATTAAAAAAAATCAGCGGCCGGGAAATTTCAAGAAAAATGCTGTTAATCCGATTCCTGGATGAATTCGAAAAGCGTTTAAGAAAAGCAGAATTTGAAAATGTCATTTCAGAATGGAAAAAGTATACTGTTACCTTGAACCGACGGGTCAAAATCGTTACCCACAAAGAGGTAGACGAAGGCCTCGCAGTCGATGTGGAACCGGACGGTGCACTGGTATTGGAACTTGCGGATGGTACCCGCAAAAAAATTATTTATGGCGATTGCTTCCACCAGGGTTAGGACCGCGGGCCCTTTTGCGGCCACATCAACCTTGACCTGTGAACGGTTACACTTCTGCTTTGACATTTCGGATGCATAAACTTATATTACACGCATCCAAAATCCGCTAATTCAATCCGGAAAGGAGCAATCGATGTCTAAAGAGAACGTCAAGCGCATGACCGGTGTATTTGCATCGGCTTTTGCCCACGCAGGTCACATTACAAAGGAGGAAGCAAAAGAAATAAGCGGTCTGCCGCCTCATGAATTCGAGAAGGTATACACCAAAGCATCAAATATTGCTGAAAAAGTCATGCAGCATGAGGGCAACAAAATGGACAAATTTCTGGAGCATTTTGCAAAAGAGATTGATGAATATGTTGCTGAATTCGGAACTAAATTTTTTATGTAGATCCACTGGGGGGATGGAAGTGTATTCCAGCACCCCTGTTATTTATTTTGACAAAATAAGATTGGCATCCTCCAACGCGTTGACGATGGCCTGATCAGCGTATTTTCGGATGATGGGCTCTAATTTATTTATTTCGGACCGCGGCAAATTTTTCAGATTGCCCGCAAGGTCGAAATTGCTCAGAGCCGACTTCATGTTTTTGGGTTCGCCCGAGCCGATATAAGTCAACGGTTCAGTCTTGAAAACAATAGCGGCTATGTTTGCATAGGCATGCGCCTGTTTCGATATTAAAAATACTTTTGTAAATAGCCCATAGCCCTTTAAGTCGATTGGATGTTTATCGATTGTAAACACGCTGGGTCCCCGAAAGCTTTTTATGACGATGATTACATCCAGGTTATGCTTATCGGCAAGGGCCTTAAGAAAATTTGCAGCTTCAGGTTTAACCTCACCCGATATCGATATATCCAACTGTTGATTTATTCCAGCTAAAGCTCCTGCCGGTCGGATTGGGATGACTGTATAACGGGGGTCACTTTGTAAAATCCGGCTTAATTTATCTTCAAAATAGGCAGGTATCCGCCAGTCGACGTCTAATTTTTTCGAAAAGCTGCCGATCCTCAATGAACTAAAATTGCGGTGGGTAGCGTAAGGTTCCAAATAGTTTATCACTCCAACGCGCGTATCGGCAGGAAATTTAAATTTGGGCTGTGGAGTTGTCGTACAGCCCGACATCAAAAACGCTGCCGTCATGATCAAAAAGAATCGTCGAATCATTTAAACCTCTTTCCCATTTTACTCCGCTACAGGTCGGTACAATTATTTGGCAAAATTAGCCTTTTTTTATGAGGACGTCAGGTCTTTAATGCCTTCTTTGTCTTTAACGTTGAATCCCGAAACCGGAACGGCTCCCTTCAGATAAATATTACAACCTTATTAATAAATCAAGCCTGTATTAATGAATGTATATTCATATCCAAATTAAGAATATGCTACATACTGAATCAAGTCCTATTCTCAATTAAGTATATATAATCAGTTGTATAAATTGATAATTAAACAAATATAAACAGAGAGTTATTATTGTATTTAACACTTGACAGGGAATATGAGTCTGTATTATAAATGAATACTCATTCATAAATGAGCAATCACGACTAATTAACGGGGAGTTTAAAATCGGAAAAAAAAATAAAAATAGCAAGTATCATCTCATCCTGGAAGCGGCGGTAAAAGTGTTTGCCCGGCGGGGGTTTTTCCAGTCAACCGTTGCTCAGATCGCCAAGGAAGCCGGCGTGGCTGATGGGACAATTTACCTCTATTTCAAAAATAAAGACGACATCCTGGTCAATTTTTTTGATTACAAAACCAAACAGGTCTTTGAGCGGTTTCGGGTGGAAGTCAACAAGGCGGAAAACGGTCTGGACAAGCTGCGCAATCTCATTCGACGGCATCTTGCCGAATTTCAACGAGACCGGGATATGGCGATTTTGTACCAGGTGGGAACCCACCAGATCGACCGTCTGGCTGAAGACCAGATCAGGGAAATGTCTAAAATGTACCAGGATCTTGTTTCAGAAATTGTCGAAATGGGGCAGCAAGAGGGCAGCATCCGCAAGGATCTCTATGTCGGTCTGGTAAAACGCTTCATTCTTGGCGGCGTCGATGAAGTGATCAATACCTGGTTGCATTCGGAAAAAGACTATGACCTGGTTTCCATGGCCGATCCGCTGGTGGATCTTTTTGTGAGGGGTATTGGAACCCTTGGAATGACGAATGACGATTGACGAATGTCGAAGTAATGTATCCTGTCTATTTTAAAAAAAGCTGAGCAAAGCGATTCCATCCTTCGGCATTCTGCGGTTCGCTGTTTAGCACAGCCGCCAGCTGCCCAAGCGGCCAGTTCAATCGAATAGAAAACTTAACGAAATACAATTTTATTTTTTTAACTAGAATCCATTCTTCTGGTTTTACGTTACTGTATTTATGAATCTAGTACTTAAGGGCTGAATTTCAGCATACGATTAAAAAAAATAAGGAGAGATAAAAAATGGCACAACAAATTGCAGATCGAAGGGATGTTGACTTTGTTCTCCACGAGCTTTTGCATGTAGAGGAATTGAGCGAACATGAAATTTTTGCCGAATTCAACAAGAAAACCGTAGATCTCATTATAGCTGAAGCCCGCAACCTGGCCATCAAGGAGATTTTGCCCACCCAAATTGACAGCGACCGGGAAGGCGCACACTTCGATGCCGGCAAGGTAACGGTTCCCGAGTCTTTCCACAAAGCCTGGGAATTGTTCAAAGAAGGTGAATGGCTGGCCATGATCGAGAACCCGAAATGGGGAGGGCAGGGCATGCCCCGGGCCGTAGGCCTGGCTGCCAGTGACTACATGAACGGTGCCAATTTCGCCTTTATGATGTATTCCGGATTAACCCACGGGGCCGGCAAACTGGTTGAGACTTTCGGAACCGAGGAGCAAAAAGAGCTTTTTTTAAAGAAAATGTACACCGGTGAGTGGACCGGCACCATGCTCTTGACCGAACCGGAAGCCGGTTCCGATGTGGGGGCGCTGACGACTTCGGCTGTTAAAAATGAGGATGGTACCTATACGATCACCGGCAGCAAGATATTTATTTCATCCGGTGAGCATGATCTCGCGGAAAATATCATTCATCCCGTTCTGGCGCGCATCGAAGGTGCGCCCGAAGGCACGGCCGGTATCTCCCTTTTCATTGTTCCCAAGATCTGGGTCAATGAAGACGGCAGTCTGGGTGAGCCCAATGATGTCACCTGCACGGGGGTGGAAGAGAAAATGGGAATCCACGGGAACGCGACTTGTTCCATGTCTCTTGGCAGTAAGGGCAAATGCCGGGGAATGTTGCTGGGAGAAGAACATAAGGGGATGCGCAACATGTTCCTGATGATGAATGAGGCTCGTTTACTGGTAGGAATTCAGGCGTTTGCCTGCGCCAGTGCGGCCTACATGTATGCCGTCAATTATGCCCGCCAGCGGGTTCAGGGTAGGCACCTGTTGAATATGATGGACAAAAGCGCGCCATCGGTTCCGATTATACAGCATCCGGATGTACGGCGTATGTTACTGACCATGAAGGTTTACGTTGAAGGGATGCGCAGCCTGCTATATTATGTCGGAATGTGTGATGATCGGATTGATGTTGCCGAAAATGAGGAAGAAAAAGCCAAATACAAGGGCCTTATCGATCTGTTGATTCCGCTGGCCAAAGGCTATGTCTCCGACAGGGCTTTTGAAGTTTGCAATCTCGGTGTCCAGGTTTACGGCGGATACGGCTATATCAAAGAATATCCCATGGAGCAGCTACTGAGGGACTGCCGGATTACCCCCATTTATGAAGGAACCAACGGTATTCAGGCCATGGATCTTTTGGGAAGAAAACTTGGCTTGAATAAAGGTAAGCCGATGATGGATCTGATGGGTGAGATCCAAAATACCATTGTCGCCGCTAAGACTCATGCAAAGGTTGAAGCCTATGCTGAAAAAGTGGAGGCGGCGCTGAATAAGCTGGGTGAGGTCGCTTTGCACCTGGGCAAGAAAGCCATGTCAGCGGAAGTAATGACTGCTTTTGCCCACGCCTATCCGTTTATGGAGGTCTCCGGTGATGTAGTCATGGCCTGGTTGCTGCTGTGGCGTGCCACCGTTGCCGCTGAAAAACTTGAAAACGGCGCCAAGAAAAAAGATACCGTTTTTTATGAAGGCCAGCTGAAAAGTGCTGAATTTTTTGTCCATAGTCTGCTGCCGGTCACCCTCGGCAAAATGGATGCCATTCTTGCAGCCAACGGTGCCGTGGTGGATATTGCCGAAGACTCGTTTGGGGGGAAATGATGGGAATGACGAGTGACGAATGACGAAGTAAGGAATTCTATCGAATTTTACTTTAGGTGGCATACCCACTGCAACAACGGCGCCGTTTCCTGCTTTGAGATTGACGACGGATACTGGGTATAGGGTATAGGGTATAGGGTATAGGTTGCAGGT
>JAJRVC010000048.1 GCA_024277475.1 Deltaproteobacteria bacterium | reverse complement strand
TGTCCAGACGATTTTTGACACTTGTAAAGATCAAAGATCGGGGCATACCACTAAATAACCAGTCGCTCCTGTCACGCAGGCAAATCGCTCCCAAGCCCTAAGCGGTAGACCTCCATAAAATCCGCATAACATTTTATGGTTCATTTTATGTCTTTCTGAACAGGCTCATTTCAGCGATTGCTTTAGACTCATGAAGACGAAAATCATATGAGAGGGAAAAGAAAGTGTATCCCACACTATATCAAAATTCATCCAAGGTTAAAAATGGACAAATAAGTGTGTCAGCTGCTGCATGGTGATTGCTTGTAATCAATCAAGAGATATGATATTTAAAAAAACTCAAAAGAAAGCTAATCCGAATAGATCGACCTGCAACAAAAAGCTGCAACAATGCCTGTCATTTGGCAGTATTTTGGCATTTTCTCACAATTCGGCCAACATTATAAGTTGTTGTGATCCAATTATTAACCCATTTATTACAATTTTCTGAAACAGCACCATTCGAATTGAAGATGTGGACATATGTCCCACCGGTGGGCCATATTTGGTTATTTTGGCCTTGCTTGTGGCTTCGCCCCAAGCAAGGAGGTTTTTCGCTTTGAAGCCAAGAGATGGATAGGGAGACAGGAGCATTAGATAATAGCCATGCCCCCGTCCATCTCCCGGCATCGACCGAGCGCTCAGGTTGCTCCTCAGCATTGCCTTATCCTCTCGATCGACAAATGTTATTATCGCCGGTTGGTTACTCAAGTCAAGCATCTTTGCCCTCCAGTTCTCTATCGATCTGTAAGTAAGCCTCGACCAAGGTCACGCCACAGTTCAAAATGTGGGCTGTTTCGGTTGCATTGAGTCCCTGAAGACGACAATGCCGCACACGATCAAATTGTCCCAGGTAACGATCCACCGCATCCAGGCTGTGATACGTTTCGCGTCCAATCTGGTCTGGACTTTTCCCCTCAGCATAACGTTTGTAACAAATGATCCATTTATGGGACAAGCCATTACCTACATCATGGAGGGTCGCGCGACGGGGGACGACCTTTCTATTTTTGCGTTCGTATTTCACGAACATGGTCCCTATCCCCGAGTCACTTGTCGTCAGCAGTTCGGAAAGATCAAAGTTGGATAGTATCCCTCCCTGTTCATAGGCCTGGTGGCATAATCGAAGGGCTTTATGCAACTTGCGTTGAATATCCGGTTTGCGATCCATTCGCGCCTTAATATCCTCGGGAGTACTGAGATCCAGGGTCACGCTCACCAGATCCGTTTCGGCGATCCGCTGACGACGGGCCGGCGGATTATCTCGACTGACCGCGGTCCATATTACTTGGCCATGGTGGAGACACTCTTTGGCACGCATGTGACTGTGTACTACTTCCAGAATCATTTCGGCGCAGAGCTGGCGGATCCGAGGGCCACCAATACGGGGAAACTCCTTCTCGATTCGGTGCGACAGGGCGTTTTCGAGGGTTTTATCCAATAAGGGCCGTAAACTGGAACGTAGGGAATCTGCCTTGTTAGCCATGGTTGCGTCTCCTGAATGCTTCTTTTTTTTCCCCAGAACAGGTTCCCAAACGCAATAATTCTTGAAGATGATAGGTCAAGTTCTTATCCGCTTCGCATTCGGCGAGTAGGTCCAGATACTTTTGTACCAAGGCCTTGCCACGTCGCAAGAGAAAAGCAATCTGTCCGACTTGCATATCTTTCCGAGCCAACTGCACACAACGCACAAAGGTGGAGAGGTAATTATTGACGGCCGCGGGAGTGTGACGCATGATTTGACAAATCTGGGTCATGGTTTTGCCTTCCAAAGCCAGGCGCACAATCTTGGTCCGATGGGTCAACACCGGCCCAATGTCATGAACCGTACTCCGTAACGGGATCATTACGTCAGGCGACGTCTGGCGTAGAATGCTCAGATCACGGCTGATCGTACGGGGTGAGACAAAGAACACCCGGAAGGCCAGGTCTTCGCGTGTAAGCAATGCCCCTTGACTAAGCGCTTCCTGGCAAATCTCCGAGATGCGAGCTTGCCGAAAACCAGACGGTCCCTGCTCCTGTAAAATCCGATCATCTTCCAGCCCGCGATGGATGGTCAGACAAACATTTTGCTTTTCACAATCCACCACGGGCTTGCCCGCCGGCTCATCGGCACTGACAGCAATCAGCGTGACTTTCCCCGGTGGCGCTTTGATTGACTGTTCATCCAGAAAAGGAAAGTATACTTCTTTCAGCACGTCCAAGACCGCTTCCGCCTCAAACAGAGAACAATTCAGCCCATGTTGAATCTCCTGGAGAAATTTGGCATCGAGGGTTTTGGAATCCAGACGCCTAAGGGTTTCCAGTTTCTTGTTTCGAACACCCATAAGATACTCCTTTCTGACAATAAGTTTTTCACCCATTTTAAGCGGTGTGACATATGTCAGGAAGGGAGTCCCGGCGGCTGACGCCCCCCCGGATCCGCAAGCCCGCATCGATCTGAAAACCGTTGCTGCCGTCGGGGTAGATCAACTCCATCGACGCAGGTCGCTCCCATAATCGCCCGTCCGCCAGGGCGTTGACATAGATCCCCGTCGCAGTGTCGAACAGGTTGTCCAGATCCGTTACCAGTGAAATCGTCGGGAGCGACAACAGCGCATCGTCCATCAGATTGGTGTACAAAGGATCGTTGAC
>JAJRVC010000047.1 GCA_024277475.1 Deltaproteobacteria bacterium | reverse complement strand
GTTGAGTTTCACCATCAGCGCGGCAACCCGGTAGCGATAGCCCTGGTATTTGGACTCGCGGGTATCCTGGTCGTTTTTTAATCCGGCGTAAAGATAGAGCCGGGAAAAGTTTTCCTCCACGGCGTCGCGAAGCTGCAAGACGTTTAAAAGTTGATCGGCAGAGTTGCTCAAACTGCCCCGAAAGCGCTCAAACTCCGTTAATTGCTGTTCCACTTCCCCAAAGGTTTTCTCCCACTGCTCATCATCGGGAAGGACATCTTCCAGCCGCCATTGAAACTCGGCGGACAACCCGGATCGTTCCGGCAGTTCCTGTATATCCGATGGCTGTTTTTTTTCTCCTGCAAGTAATTGCTCCGGCAACATAACATCCGCTCCTCTTTTTGATTTTTCTGACAGGTGCAAAAAATAAGCGAAGAATGGCGGGGATACAGCTAAAAAATCAGATTGGTAGGAGAATAAACGTGGTGATGTCCTTATTGGGGAGGAGGCTTAAGCCCCCTGAGCACGCCGAAGGGGGGAAGCAAACTTAAATCCCCTGGCCCATCGAAGGGGGGAACTCCACACTGTTCAATGGGCATTTCGACAAGCTCAATGCCCTTGAGGGTTAACCGCCCTGGGTTACTGGAAACGCCTTGGAGTAAGGGAGTGGGGATACCGGGGCGCAGCCCGGCAGGACGAGTTCCCACATTAAAAAACACCCGGAGCAAGCTGCCCCGGGCGTTGATCTACTGACAATTAAATTATTTCAGAAGAAGCAGTTTCCGGATTGCTTTATGTTTCCCTGCTTCGATGCGCATCCAATATGCTCCCGAGGAAACTGCATTTCCATTTTCGCTAAGACCATCCCAGCGGGTGAAGTGCCAGCCATTCCCCTGGAAGCGTTCGTCAAAAGTTCTGACAGCGCGGCCCTGAATATCATAAATTACTATTCTTACGGCCCCGGCCTCCGGCAGATAATAGCGAATGGTGGTTGATAGGTTAAACGGGTTCGGATAGTTTGTAACCGTAAAGTCTTTGGGGAAGTTCCCGGTAGAGAGACTGTCATAGCCGGTTGAATCCGATTTAAAAAGAATTCTCCCGTAAACCGACCACCACCATGGGTCTGCCGATGTGCCTTCAACCGTATAATATGCCCGAACGTCATAACTGAGCAGGTCATGTGTATAGCCGCCGGTTTTGGAATAATCCGTGTCGATGTAAGAAGTAGAAGTATGGGGCAATGTAGCTATTAAGACCGGAGAATTGTTCCTGGTTTTACGCCAGATTTTATAGGTGCAATTCGAGTTGGGGTGAACATCCCATACCAGGTGAATCGGCTGCCCAATTCCGCCGACATCATGAAGACCCTGAACCTGTACGGGTTTTCCGGTAAAGTGCGCCGTATAGGTTAAGTCAAAATCATCTCCGTAGGGAGAAAAGGTATAGACCCGGGTCGTGGTTCCGTCATTCCAATGGTCAAACCTATAAATAATGCTGTTGAAGGTTTGGCTATTAATTGCCTCGGCGGTAATAGGATCTCCTTCGATAACGGAGAAGGAATTGGTTGGCAGGGTATATTGAACGCTGTTTATTTTCATAACCCCGGAGTTGTTTAACCCGATAAAATTATTTTCAAAGGTGATGGTGTAGATTTTTTTAGTGGGGGAAGAGTTATATGTAAATTCTCCATTGCTATATCTATCCTTTGCGGGAATATTTTGAGATGTGAATTCTGGCCCAATTGAAGGAAAGGTATAGTTAGTGTTAACAAATGGAGGCCTTTGAGAATAGAAATACGAAAAGTCATGTAAATGCATGTCATCCTTATCATAGTACCAACCTTGGGCCAAGTCAGAATGGCTAATCATTATTCCTGTTTCATAAGTATTATAAGGAGGGTCATTATATATTAAAATTCCATACAGGTCTATTGAAAGACTGGTGTTCCCCGCCGTAACGATGGGCGTGTAAGTTTCATCTAGCCGCAGCTCACAACCTAAAACACTTGTATTGGGTGCATTTATCAGAATCATCTTATGCATTATACCATTCTCATCTTGAAGCATGTTTCTAATGAATGCATTATAGGGGCCATTATTCGCATGCTCATCATCGGCGACTATACTTGTAACCCAATTTTGTTCAAATAAATTTGCGTACGAGTATTTGCCGTGTAGAACCAGATCCCATTTATCTGCACCGACCGTTGTACAACCCACAGGAGAACGCCACTCCTCATTATTCTCCCTCGCATAATTATAAGTAAAAACATTGCAATTTGCTCCATTGTTGATTAGTAAGGCATGCCGGGTTTTTCTCAAAATATTGTTTTCAATCAGACAATTTGTTGAAGCCTTTGCAACTACGATACCGTATCCTCTGCCATCCTTTCCCCCACATTGGTCACCGCTACAGTAGGAATAAGCTTCGTGTATATAACAGCCGCTTATTTCGATATGAGAACTTGAGAGGATCGTAATATGTCTTCCAAAAGCATCCTTTGTTTCCACACCTCGCACCCAGCAGTTAGCGGCATACTCAAAAAATATAGTACTTCCATTACCTTCATTATTCCCATCGGGGAGTCTTTCGATACTCAGGTTTTCAATCCCGACATTCTCAATGGGGTTAATTTTATATAGCGTTAAATCGTAACTGGTTTTATATTGTTTTGACGCCTCATCCTTAATTGTTATTGAATTATCCGGAACTAAACCGGTAATTTTACTTATCTGCCCGGGTTTGTGGTAAGTATCTCCCTCCAAAGCGTCCGGGTTGGTTAATTCTTTAAAAAATATCCAGTCACCTACACCATAGTTGGTGGTATTTGATACCATAATAGAGTTCACTCTAAAAAGTCATTAGAGAACAGGGTATAACATTACTAATTTT
>JAJRVC010000736.1 GCA_024277475.1 Deltaproteobacteria bacterium | reverse complement strand
CAATGCAGATTCTCTTCCAGGACCAGGCCCTTTGACATATACTTCCACACTTCTCATGCCATGCTCCATAGCCTTTTTTGCAGCATCCTGAGCGGCCAGTTGGGCAGCAAAAGGCGTGCTTTTGCGCGACCCCTTAAACCCCTGAACGCCTGCGCTTGACCAGGCAACGACATTTCCCACCGTATCGGTTATGGTGACAATAGTGTTGTTAAAAGTCGATTGAATGTGAACAACTCCATTGGCAACGTCTTTCTTTACTTTCTTTTTGGTACGGGCTTTTTTAGCCATCTATAACGCCTCTCATCATTGACAATTTTCTATTTAGAATTGCTCCGCCGGCTTTCAACTCGTGAATGGACGGATCATAAACCTTTGTTCATCACTCGGTATTAAGTTTCTATTATTTCTTTTTGATACCGCCCTTCTTTTTAACAGCGGACCGTTTCGGACCCTTACGCGTGCGTGCGTTGGTACTTGTCCGTTGACCCCTGACGGGTAGCGATTTCCGATGTCGAAGCCCGCGGTAGCATCCTAGATCCATTAATCGCTTGATATTCATGGATATTTGAGTGCGGAGTTCTCCTTCAACCTTATAGTCGCTATCAATGGCTTTGCGTATGTCGTTGATTTGTTCTTCGGTTAAATCATCGGTCTTGGTATTCGGATCTATATTAAGCCGGGAAAGAATGGTTTGAGATGTTGTTCTGCCGATCCCGTATATATAGGTCATACCAATTTCAATCCGTTTTTTTCTGGGTAAGTCAACCCCCGAGATTCTTGCCAAACCGTATCCTCCTCTATCCTTGTCTCTGTTTGTGTCGTTTATATTCGCAAATAACCCGCACAACCCCTTTTCGTTTGACGATCATACATTTGGGGCATATTTTCTTGACAGATGCTCTAACTTTCATGTAATTAACTCCCTTATATAATTAAATATTTTAGATTGAATGGACAATCTTAAACATTCAATTTCATTACTTTGACCGGTATGTAATTCTTCCACGAGAAAGATCGTAGGGTGAAAGCTCAACCGTCACGGTATCACCCGGCAAAATCTTGATGAAATGCATACGCATTTTTCCTGATATATGCGCAAGCACCTGGTGTTTGTTTTCCAACTCAACCTTAAACATAGCATTCGGTAAAGTTTCGAGTACGACACCCTCTACTTTTATTGCCTCCTCTTTAGCCATTGGCTACTCCTGTCCCGGTTCTTCAAATCGAATTTAACCATCATCAACTCCGTCTAAGATGATGCTGTATTCATGCGATAAAATCGCATGTTTAGAATCGTCCCTTCATCTTGCTGCCACTTTTTTTCAAAAAACCTTCATAATGCCGGCTAAGCATGTGCGATTCCATCTGAGCGACGGTATCAATCGCAACACCGACTACAATGAGGAGAGCCGTACCACCAAAATAAAACGGAACATTGAACCTCGTGATAAGAATCGATGGCAGTACACAGACAGCCGAAACATAGATAGCACCGCCGAGGGTTATACGGGTTAACACTTTATCAATGTAATCCGCAGTACGCTTGCCGGGACGAATCCCGGGAATATACCCGCCGGCTTTTTTCATATTATCGGCAACATCGACAGGGTTAAAGGTAACCGCTGTGTAAAAATAGCAAAAGAAAAAGATAAATGCTACGAATAATAGCTCGTATGCGACATTGCCAGGCCGCATGGCGGCGGTAACGCTCTGGATCCATTCGACTTTAACAAAGCTACCGATAGTCGCTGGAAACATGATAATTGAAGAGGCGAAAATCGGCGGAATAACACCGGATGTATTTATCTTCAAGGGAAGATGGGTACTTTGGCCACCATACATTCTACGACCGACCACCCGTTTGGCATATTGCACTGGGATACGGCGTTGCCCCTGTTCGACAAATATGATCAACCCGACAACAGCAACCATCAGGACGAGTATAATTAGAATAGCAAATATGCCCATTTCCCCTGTGGAAAGAAGACGAACAGTGTTGAAAATAGCGCCCGGCAATCCGGTGACAATACCGGCAAAAATTATCAGGGAAATACCGTTACCGACCCCTCTCTCGGTGATCTGCTCGCCAAGCCACATAATGAAGGCCGTGCCGGCCGTCAGGGTAATGACAGTCATCAAACGAAATCCCCAACCCGCCATCAATACTACCGGAGCACCACTGGGAGAGGTCATACTTTCCAATCCTACACTGATACCAAAACCCTGGATAATACTTAAAACCACCGTGCCGTAACGGGTGTACTGCGTAATTTTTTTCCGTCCCTGTTCACCTTCCTTCTTTAACTGCTCAAGATGGGGAATAACAACCGTTAAAAGCTGCAAAATGATTGAAGCGCTGATATAAGGCATAATACCAAGTGCAAATACGGACAGCCTCTGGAAAGCACCACCGGAGAACATATTGAATATTCCGAATATCGTGCCTTCGGCTTGTGCAAAAAATGAGGATAGCGCAACGCTGTCGATTCCCGGAACCGGAACATGCACGCCGATGCGATAGACTATGAGAAGCCCCAGAGTGAAAAAGATTCTCTTTTTTAGTTCGGGTATTTTAAATATGTTCTGAAACCCGCCACCGATCATTATATAACCTCTACTTTGCCACCAGCCGCTATAATCTTATCTCCGGCACTTTTGCTGATTTTGTTTAATTTAATATCCAGGGCATATTCTATTTCACCGTGCCCCAGAAGTTTGATGCCATCCCTTTTACCACTAACCAGTCCAACCTCGACCAGCGCAGCCTCATCGACGACACTCCCTTTTTCAAATCGCTTTAAATCTCGAATGTTAATCACGGCAATATTTTTTCTGAATATGTTGGCAAACCCGCGCTTGGGCAAACGGCGGTGCAGCGGCATCTGTCCGCCTTCATACCCGGGTCTGACTCCGCCGCCGGAACGAGAGTTGAACCCCTTTGTGCCCCGGCCTGCGGTTTTCCCGGTACCCGATCCCACACCCCGCCCTAATCGTTTTGGTGCTTTGCGGGATCCTTTCGCCGGTGATAATTCATTTAGCTTCATCAGTCTTCTCCTCAGCTTTTACCAAATGCGACACGGCATTGATCATCCCTCGAATCGAGGGTGTATCCTGAAGCTCGACAGTCTTGTTAAGTTTGGTCAATCCCATGCCTCTCAAGACTTTACGATGCTTTTCGGGTCGTCCAATCATGCTTTTTACAAGTGTAATTTTTAGCATTGCTGCCATCAAATAGTTCCTTTCTACAAATCCTCGACGCTGATTCCGCGCCTGGCGGCAACCTGGTCGCGGCTTTCAAGCTGTTGGAGTCCGGCAATGGTTGCTTTCACCAGATTGTGGGGATTATGGGATCCTAGGCACTTGGTCAGGATGTTTTGAACACCGACAGCCTCGAGCACTGCCCTGACAGCACCTCCCGCAATCACGCCGGTACCCT
>JAJRVC010000735.1 GCA_024277475.1 Deltaproteobacteria bacterium | reverse complement strand
GGGGGTCGTTGATTTATATCCATTCATAAGCCGCCGGCATCGATCAGATTTGCAACCGTCAAGCATGCCCTCGCGGTAACGGTAGAACCTTTTCAATTCTCATCCCGATAGGTCGGGGTGGCTTATGAATTGAGTTAAGCGTTAACCACGGATCCAATTGCAGGGGCCCTATCACATTAGGTGCGCACATTGGTGAACCCCAATGGTGCAAGAATGAAAATTGCGGTTGGAACCAGACGAATTGAGAGGATCTAAAATGATGAAAAAGGAGGATTATTTAGCAAAGGTTTCAATTTTTTCTTATTTTAAAGGTGAGGACCTGCAGCGGCTTGCAAAAAAGAGCCGATATTATTCATTTGATATAGGAGATGTCATTATCAATGAGGGAGAGTGTGATGGACGGTTTTTCATCCTCATCAGTGGCAGGGTTGATGTCATAAAAAGTTACGGTACTAGAAAGCAACGGCTTTTGCGGACATTACCCCCCCACAGCTATTTTGGAGAAATGGCCCTTTTCGATGATCTGGTTCGGTCGGCAACCGTGGTTGCCAGGGAAGACATAAAAACGCTTTGTTTAGACAAATTGAACCTGTATAAAGAGATAGAGAAATACCCTCAGATGGCCGTAGATTTGCTGCAGACACTGAATCGACGTTTTTTAGCGCTTGAAAAGGCTGTAATCAAAACCATCGGCGGCTTCATACCAATTTGTGCAAATTGCAAAAAGATACGCGATGAAAATGGCTGTTGGTCTACGATTGATCATTACATCACGGATTATACGGAACATGAATTAAGTCACGGAATTTGCCCGGAGTGCAAAGAAATACTATACGGACCTTTTCTAAAAACCCAACCCGGTCAATCATAACCGGTCGTAGCGTAACGACATCCGGCTCATAGTAAAGGCTAATCCCGCTCGCGCAGCGCAGACGCCTGCGCCGTATGCCGTTCGGTCTTTTATAGTTCAATCCATAGAACAGCTTAAATATTCAATCGGGCTATGTCATAAATCATGTGCAAACATGAAGTGATTTCATATTATACCGATTCAAGGCCCCTTTCTCTTAACGTTTCAGCCGCCGCCAGTGCTTGTTTCCAGTCCGGGACACCGTTTCTGCCGCCGTAATCCCGGCAAGATAATGATGCCACTGCAACAGAAAATTTTACCATTTGATGAAGGTCAAAGCCTTTTGCCAAAGCCAGGGCAAAAGCTGCATGAAAATTATCTCCGGCACCGACGGTATCCACCGCGTTTACTTCAGGGGCCGCCACATGATAAAGGGTGTCGTCAGTTATATAGTAAGCACCCTTTTCACCGTGCGTGACGATCAATTTACCGGCTACCCTATGATTTAATTCTATGATTCTTTGATTAAATGATATGTCGTGAAACTGCAACTCATCGGTCTCCAGAAATTCAGATGAGGGGATAAAATAGTCAGCCGTAGTCATGATATCCTCGATGCCCGCCCGCCATCTTTCGCCATCATAGATGACCTTGACGTCGCTTCCGGCTACACTCTTTAATTGTCCCCCAAGGTAGGTGACCTCCGGATCCAGCAGGGCCACACGGGCTTGCAGAACCAGCTTTTTCAGCGCCGCGTCAATTTCTATTTTAGGCAATGCATTGCGTTCGTAAATGATACTGCGGGCACCGCTATCCGCGGTTATAAAAACATAGGCAACCGGTGTTTTGCCGCCGCTGACGATTTCAATTAGTTTCGTTGCGACGTCAAAGTCTTGCAGGCGTTTCAGACAAAATTTACCTTCATCATCATCACCGAGTTTTCCCACATAGGCCACCCTGCCGCCCAGCCGCGCAATGCAACACGACGAGGTGCCTCCCTGACCTCCTCCTTCGGTTAAACGAAATTCCAGCGGCAATTTTTGATTTTCATCCGGAAATTGATTCACGACGGCAATATAATCCAGGCAGCTGCGCCCAATGACCAACACATCGATCTTGTTCATTTATCTAAAACCCTTCAAATGGTTCTTGCAATATCTTGTATCACGATAGGCTTGAAAATTAATTTTTTGATGCCGTTTTTTCCAAAGGTGTATACCTATGCCCACCATTCCGGGTAAACATTTTCATAGGTGTAATCATAAATGATGTTTCGTTGCCTGGAGCAGGCAATGCCCCCAACAGATCAATTACACTAAGGAATCAGAACCATTGACGAGGGGCGCAGCACCAGCCGCACGCTCAGGCCCGCCGCCGGCGGCCGCGTATCCTGGGCAAAGTCAAAATTAAGGATCGGACCCGTGTCTGTCTGAATGGCGAGCTTATAATGCCCGCCTTTAAATGTACGTTCCGTTACCAGGCCGCTAATCGCTGTTTCTCCAGGATGAAGATTGTACTTCCCATCAATTAACTTCGCGGCCTCAGGGCGTAGCAAAACCGTCACATGGCTGCCGGAGGAGGCTGCGATTTTTTGAGGATACAGCATGCCCAGTTCGGATTTTATCCTTTCCCCGTCAACTACAATACCGTCCACCAGGTTGTGAAACCCTAAAAACCGGGCGACAAGTCGATTGATCGGCCGGCGGTATAAATTTTCCGGCTGATCGATCTGCTCCACTCTGCCGCTGTTCATCACGGCAACCACATCGGCCACGGTAAAGGCTTCGGCATGATCATGGGTCACGTAAAGGGTGGTCACACCCACCTGTTTAATAATGCGATGCAAATCAACCATCAAGCGCTCACGCAAGACACGGTCAAGAGATCCCAGCGGCTCGTCCAGCATCAACAATCGCGGCTGTGATGCCAGGCTTCGGGCCAGGGCAACGCGCTGACACTCACCACCTGAAAGCCGGTTCACATCACGCGTTTCAAATCCCTCAAGCCCCACCAGCTGCAACATTTCTTTTACGCGGCGATTTATATTAATCCGGGATTTTCTTCTGATCTGCAGTGCAAAGGCTACATTGTCAAATACATTTTTGTGCGGAAAAAGAGAAAAGTCCTGAAACATCATTCCAAAACCGCGACGATGGGGGAGCATTCGGGACAGGTCCTGACCGTCAAATAGGACAGCGCCGGTATCGGCTTTTTCCAGCCCCGCAATGATCCGCAGCAGGGTTGTTTTCCCGCAGCCGGAAGGTCCGAGAAGGCAAAGAAGATCTCCGGCGTCAACGCCCAGAGTTACTTTATCAAGAGCGAAAATACCGTTGAAATCTTTGTTGATATCAACTACTTCTAATAAGGCCATATCAGAACTCCCCGCCATGCGCCACTCTGAATTTCTCCATAAGCATAAATCCGGTCGCCGATAGCAGCATCAATATACTGCTCATGGCCATGGCCTGACCATAATTGGCGGCTCCCGGCTGCCCCAGAAATCGATAGATGGCCAGGGGCATGGTCGGTGTCTGGGGCCGTGCCACAAAAACAGTGGCACCGAATTCACCCAGGCTGATGGTAAAAGCAAAAACCGCACCGACAACCAGCGCACGGCCCAGGATCGGCAGGTCCACAGTTTGCCATACTTTCAGGGGACCGGCACCCAGTACGGCCGCCGCTTCTCTCAGTTTTGGAGGAATGCTGCGCAGGGCAGGCAGCAGGCTGCGCACCACAAAAGGGAAGGCCACCAGTGTGTGGGCCAGCGGCACCAGCATTGGAGATGTCCGCAGATTCAGCGGGGGTTTATCCAGGGCAATGATAAAACCAAACCCGAGGGTCACCGCCGAAGTCGACAGCGGCAGCATGAACAACGGATCCAGCACGGATCGTACACGATTTTCCGGTCCGGCCAGAAATACCGCCGCCGGCACGCCCAGGGTCAACGCGATCAACAGCGCTGTCAGGGCAAACCCGAGAGAGTAAAAAACGGCATCCACCGGAGGAACGAAAAACACGGATTCGGTGGTGTTCTCAAACAGGGTTCTGTAAAAATCGAGCGATACCCCTGTTTCGGTGGTCACTGACTGTATGATAAGGGAAATCATGGGAAGCCCCAGAAAAAGAATCATAAACCCGATATTGGCGACCAGTATCAGGCGATCGATACCCGTATCGGCTTTTTTCTGCGTGACTGACCGGGATTCCGGCTTCAGTGCCATGGAGCGGCTGCGTTGCAGCCGGGTGTATACCCACATAA
The DNA here is from genome assembly GCA_024277475.1 of Deltaproteobacteria bacterium. The sequence continues at coordinate 26,571 of JAJRVC010000735.1, read as the reverse complement.
GGATAAACGTAAACAGGATCTGTACGAGGGACAGGACGGCTGCCATCGGCAAATTGAAAAGATGAATCGCCTGGCGGTAGATCTCCACTTCGATGGTGGCAAAGCGGGGTCCGCCCAGAATCAGGATGACTCCGAAGCTGGAGAAGCAAAAAATGAACACCAGCAAAGAAGCCGCCAAAATTGCAGGACTGAGAAGCGGCAAGGTTATTTTTAAAAAAGCCTTGCCGGGGGATGCACCCAGCATTTTGGCCGACTCGGTCAAACCGGGTTCCAGACGGGACCAGTACCCACCCACGATGCGCAGCACAACCGTATAGTTATAGAAAACATGGGCAATTAAAATAAGTGCAATGGTTTGATCGATGGCTACGGGCGGCGAAGTCAGCTGGAACCACTTCATCAACCCGGCGTTTATCAGGCCGCGGGGACCCAGAAGGGACTGAAATGCGGCGGCCACCACCACCGTGGGCAGGACAAAGGGCACCGTGGTAAAAGACCGCAACAGCTCTTTTCCCCGAAATTGATACCTGGCAAAAACATAGGCTCCCGGCAGGGCCAGCAGGAGCGTCAGAACTGTCGAAACCACCGCCTGCCATGTCGTAAACCACAATGTGCGCAAATAGATTCCGCTGGTCACCAGCTTTTTAAGGCTGCCGGGTCCCCAGATTTCATCCGGGATTAGGCTGACGGTAAAAATTTTTATCAGAGGATAAAAATAAAATATCGCCAGATACGCCAGGGGCAAAGCCGCCAGCAGGACATAGGATTTTGAGCTGATATGTTTCATTGTCGAGCTGGAATCTACCGCAAAACGGTTTCCGTCCAGGCCTCTATCCATTCCTCACGATGGGCCGCAATGTCTTGCGGTGATACGAAAACCGGGTATTTGACAATTTTTGCATGCTTTACAAAGACTGCAGGCAAAACGGCGGTTTTGTTTGCCGGAAAAACAAACATCTGCAACGGTATGTCCTCTTGAAAGGTCCGGTCAAGCATGAAATCGACCAACTTTCGGGCCATGCCGGCCCTTTTGGTACCCTTTAGAATTCCAACAAACTCAATCTGACGGAAAGAGGTTCCTTTTTGCACCACGGCCGCTGTAGGGGACTGTTCCATGGGCTTTTCTGCAAAGTGAACTTCGGCCGCGGGGCTGCTGGCATAGCTTACTACAATAGGTCGATCTACCTTGGAGGCGGCGCTGAAGGATCCCCAGTACGCTTTTTTCCAACTGCCGGTCACCTCGACATTGCCGGCCCTGAGTTTTTTCCAGAAGTCCAGGTAACCGTCCCGGCCGAAATGTCCGACCGTGGCGAGTAAAAAAGCCAGTCCAGGTGAAGACGTTGCCGGATTTTCAACCACCGTCAGACCAGCATATTCCGGCGCTGCTAAATCCTCAAGACTGGCGGGGGGAGCAAGGCCTTTTGCGGCAAACCATTGCCTGTCATAGTTTAAGCAAACGTCGCCGTAATCAACCGGCGACAGGCGAAAGGTGGGGTCCAGTTTGAGGTCGTCGGCAATATCATTTAAATGGGGAGAACGGTAAGGTATGAACATGTCCGCCGCCAGAGCCCGGCTTAGAAACGTATTATCCACGCCAAAAATCACATCGGCCATGGGATTGTTTTTGGAGAGTATCGCCTGGTTCAGCATGGCACCGGCATCTCCTGTTTTCAAAAATCGAAGCCGGACATGATGTCTGCTTTCAAATTCCGCTACAACCGCCTTGCTGACACTGAAACTGTCGTGGGCCATCAAAATGATTTCAGAGGTGGTGTCGGATGCGATTGCCGACGGTAACCAGCCAACGGACATCGCTGTACCCAAAAGTATGATCCATACAATTTTTTTCATGTCCTCCTCCGTTAGACCCTTGGCGGGGTTGTTCTGACAACATGTTGTAAGTTAAGGTTTCAGGTGTCGGGTATCAGCAACTAAAAAAAAATTCAAATAACAAAATCCGAATATCAAAATCCGAAACAAAATCGAATGACAAAAACAGGACCCGGAAGACGTTGAATTCTAATGTCGTTTCGGTCATTGAAACATTCGGATTTAGGATTTGTTTCGAGTTTCGAATTTCTGGACAAGCAGAAAATCAAAAACTCAAAAGCCTGATATTGTAGCCTTTGAACCCTGAACCTGGAACCGATACAAGGAATTTATGCGGGTTTTTCAAATGAGAGCCATTGCGGAATAAAAAAAAACCGCCCAATGAAGGACGGCTTGACAGCTGCAGTTTTCCTCCACCAGCATTATCCGGATCAGGTTCAACGGTCGGACTCAGAATTTTATGATAAAATAGAGTCCCTCTCAGCCCGGTACTTCCGAGCTCCCGGCTTTGCCATATAGCTAATACTATAACTTTGGATATTTATATCTTCATAATATGTTGGTGTCAAGACATTTAAATACTAGATTGCCATTTACTACTCACCGCTTGCCGCCGAGCTTAACCAGGAGCAATTGGAACAGGCACCCGACGACGTTTTAGGATCGACTCCCCCTTCTGAAAAAGATAAATCCGTGAAATCAGCTCCGTTGCTGGATTTTTGATCATCAGACGGTGATGTATACCGACACGAATATGGAAACGCCGGCAAAAAATAGGATGAGCGATGAAATTGAATATGTGACCGAAGTGTCCCTTCAATCTTCTTGTCTCTCAATTCTGTGATTTCCTGGAATTCATCAAAAACAATATGAACGTTCTCAGGCCCCACCTGTTCCATTGAAAAGTACAGGGAAGAAAAGCATCTATTGCGCAGACCACGGGAGTGAGTCGAAGAACTCCATAATTGCTGCGCCGCCTCTTATCGCCAGAGGTGAAGATAGAACTTACCACGGCGGTTGAGGTTAGAAAAGAACGATATAATTATAATTACAGACCATTGGCTACTCTGGAACTCTCCATCGTCTACATCCCGGTGACTGGATACCAGAGACCGGAAACAAGGTTACCTCGGAAACACCGCCCCCTTATCCGCACTCGAAACCATGGTTGCATATCTGGCCAGATAACCGCTTGTGATTTTGGGTTCAAAATCCGGTAATTCGTCCAGTCTTTGCTGGATTTCTTCTGCTGAAAGCCGAATATTCAGCGTTTTGCCGGGTATGTCAATTTCGATGATATCCCCATCCTGAATGGCCGCAATCGGTCCCTTGGCGGCGGCTTCAGGCGATACATGCCCAATGGCGGATCCACGGCTTGCGCCGGAAAAGCGGCCATCGGTAATCAGGGCCACCTCTTTATCCATGCCGATTCCGGCCAGAGCGGAGGTGGGGGAGAGCATTTCCTGCATTCCGGGTCCTCCCTTGGGTCCTTCAAAGCGAACCACAAGTACCTCACCTTTGTTGATCTTGCCGTCCACAATGTTTTGAAAGGCGTCTTCCTCCGAGCTGAAAATGCGGGCGGGTCCCGAATGTTTGAGCATTTCATCGGCTACCGCGGCCTGTTTGACAATGGCGCCGTCGGGGGCCAGATTGCCGGTTAATACGGCCAGGCCTCCGGTGGCATGCACCGGGTTTTCAACCGAGCGAATGACGGCAGGATTTTTAATGCCGGCCTGAATTTCATTAAGCATCTCACCCAAGGGCGTGCCGTAAACGGTCATCACCTCCTGATGGATAAGTTCGGATTTATTCAATTCGTCCATAATGGCGGGAATGCCGCCGGCATAAAAGAAATCTACCACGTGATGGGGACCCGCCGGCGCGATAGAGGTCAGGTGCGGGATCTTTTTTGAGACTTCACCAAAATCTTTGAGAGTGATATCGATTTCGGCATAATATGCGATGGCCGGAATGTGCAGCGCCGTGTTGGTGGAGCCGCCCAGGGCCATGTCCGCGGCAATCGTATTGTAAAACGCCTCTTTGGTCATAATATCCCGCGGTTTGATGTCCGCATTAACCAGCTCAACCGCTTTGTACCCGGTTTGTTTGGCCAGCCAGACTCTTTCGGCGTACACCGCCGGTGCGCTGCCGTTAAACGGCAGGGCCATCCCCAGGGCTTCCGCCAGGTTGCTCATGGTGTTGGCGGTAAACATTCCCGAGCAGGAACCGGCCCCCGGGCAGGCGCTACATTCGATTTCGGTCAATTCCCGGTCGGATATTTTGCCGCTTTTAAAACTACCGACAGCCTCGAAGACTTTATCAAGTCCTGTATCTTTGCCGTGAACTTTTCCCGGCAGCATGGGCCCGCCGGAAATAAAAATAGAGGGAATATTTAAGCGCGCGGCTGCGATCAGCATTCCCGGTATAATTTTGTCGCAGGATGACATCAGCACCAGACCGTCAAACGGGTGGGAAGTGGCCATGATTTCAAGGGAGTCGGCAATCAGTTCCCGGCTGGGAAGCGAATATTTCATACCCACATGGTTCATGGCAATGCCGTCGCAGACCCCGATGGTGTTGAACACCACCGGGGTTCCGCCGGCGGCATAAATTCCGGCTTTAACGGCATCCACCAGCTTATCCAGATGCATGTGACCCGGAATAATTTCATTGAAGGAATTGGCGATACCGATCATCGGGCGCTCCATCTCCCAGTCGGTAAATCCATCGGCCCGCAACAGCGAACGATGGGGAGCCCGTTCCGGACCTTTGGTCATTAAATCACTTCGCTTGCTCATTTTTTTCCTACCTTTATTTTTTTTTGGTGAATCAGGTTTATCAAGGCTTTTTGGGTTAAAAACGGCGACCACGATTTGCTATTTCATTATCGCTATATATCAAAAAAAATAATTATTCTATCTCTCTGCCGGCTGCAAATCCCTGATGAACCGCATCAAAGGCCAGGGCAACCCCGGCGGCATCACCGACAACCTTGCATGGAATCCCCTTTGTATCGACGAATTCTTGAAGCGGATTATAAGAAGCGGCGCCGGCCGCCAGCACAATGGTGTCTGCCGGGATTTCTTCCACCTTGCCGTTGGCCTCTACTTTAACACCGTCAGCTGTAATCTGCAGTGCTTTGGTGGCGGTTTTGGTTCGAACACCGTGCCGGTGCAATTCCTGGAAAATTCCCCAGCGAGTGGTTTTGCCGATGTCGCGGCCCATTTTGTCGATCATCTCGATAACAACGATTTCCTTGCTGCCTTTAATGGCCATCCGGTAAAGGTCTTTGGGATCCTCGGCGCGGTTGATCAGCAAAAATTTTACGGCTTCAGCCGAAAGGGTGCCTTTTTCGCCGAGAAACAGGGCCGTCTCAACGCCGACGGCACCGCCGCCGATGATCACTACCCGCCGGCCGGTGAGCACTTTATCCTGTAACACATCCCAGGCCTGAACCACATGGGGAAGCTCGACACCCGGAATCGGCGGTTTAATCGGTAGCGCCCCGGTTGCCAAAATGACGGTATCCGGTTGTTCACGGTCGAGCAGAGCCTCATCAACGCTTTGACCCAAAACCACATTTATGGCGCTTAACGCTATCTGGTGTTCCAAATCTTTTGCCAGCTCGGAAAATTCCTCCCGACCAGGCGGGGCCGCTGCCAGATAAAGTTGGCCGCCCAGATAGTTTCCTTTTTCGTAAAGGGTGACGTTATGGCCCTTTTCGAAGGCGGAAAGCGCCGCGCTCATACCAGCTGCTCCACCGCCGACCACCATAACTTTTTTGGGTGCATTCGTTTTTTTGACAGCCGTTTCCTTCTCGTGGCCTGCTTTGGGGTTACAGAGGCATTCGACAGGCTTTAACTTGAAGAGGTTGTCAAAACAGCCCTGGGCACAGGCAATGCAGTGGACCAGTCCTTTTTCATGCCCTGCTTTTGCTTTCTCCGGCAGAAACGGATCGGCAATCAGGGGACGGCCCATGGCCACCATGTCGCACAAACCGTCTGCGATCATTTCGCGTGCGGTGGCCGGATCATTGATGCGGTGGCCGGAAATGACCGGAACATCCACCAATTCCTTGATGCCTTTGGCCAGATAGCCAAACACCCCTCGGGGAACTGAGGTAACGATTTGAGGAACTTTGGCCTCATGCCAACCCACGTTAATGTTCAGGGCATCGACACCAACTTCCACCAGTCGCCGGGCATACTCTTGCAAATCTTTGCGTCCATTGCCGCCGGGCATAAAATCATTGCCGTTCATACGCACAATGACAGGGAAATTATCGCCCACTTCTTGTCGGATAGCCTGCATGACTTCCAATCCGAAGCGCATCCGATTTTCAAACGAGCCGCCATAGTCGTCTTCTCTTTTGTTGGTAAAAGGCGAGAGGAACTCACTGATCAGATAGCCCGTACCGCTGAGAACTTCGACGGCATCATAGCCGGCCTTTTTCACCCGTAAGGCAGCCTGGGAAAAGCTGTTGATGATGTCTTTAATTTCATCGATGGTTAGCTCCCGCGGCGTTTCTCTAGTCATTCGGGAAGGCACGGCCGACGGTGCCACCGCCTGTTTTCCATCCAGAAAGAATGAAAAATTGTAGCGGCCGGCGTGATTGATCTGGACCGCAGCACGTGCGCCGTTTTCCTGAATCGTTTCTGCCAGGCGCTTGAGACCGGGGATAAATTCATCTTTGTGGGCCCCGATGTTGGTGACGTTGCCGGAATATTCATCAACCGTGGCATATCCCACCGTGATGATGCCTACGCCTCCCCGGGCCCTTTCGGCATAAAAATCGATCAGCTGATCGCTGACCTCAAAGTTTACCGCCATGTTCATGTGCATGGCCGGCATGTTGATTCGGTTTTTTAATTCCAGCTGATTGATTTTAATAGGTTCAAAAAGAGGATCGTTCACTTTGCCTCCTTAGCGTCAAATGTAATGTTGGCTAGTAGATTTTATTTTTATAACCCGGCATGTTCCCACGATTTCGCATATAATTCAACCGTTTTTCTTTTCCACTTCGGTCAGGGATTTATCGAGAATGCTTACCATTTCATCGATTTGCTCTTTGGTTATAATGAAAGGCGGTCCGAGATAAATCATGTCCCCGGCCTGACCGCGGTCACAGCCCATGCCAAATTGCACACCCAAACCGCGGCTGAGGCATTCAATTGCCAGCTGCACGCTGAAATGGATTTCGGGATCGAGCGGTTCTTTTGATTCCTTGTCCTTGACAAACTCAAGGCCCTGCATCAATCCCATGCCTCTCACGTCTCCGACGGTCGGATGATTCTTCAGTTCTCCCAACTTTTGAGCCAGGTATTCTCCCATCTCGTTGCAGCGTTCAACCAGGTTGTGTTCCCTGAGGTAGTCGATGGTCTTTGACGCTACAGCACAGGCCATGGGATTGCCGCCCCAGGAGAAGCCGGCGCTAAAAATGCCTGACTTCCGGGCGATAGTATCGGTGACTTTTGAAGTTGCCACAGTGGCACCGATGGGAAAGTAGCCGCCGCCCAAGCCTTTGCCCAGGGTTAATATATCAGGCTCTATATTGAAATGCTCATATCCGAACCATTTTCCCGTACGCCCGAATCCGGTCATAACTTCATCCAGGATAAGCAACACATCGTATTTGTCGCAGATTTCCCGTATCCTTTTAAAATAATCCACCCGGGGAGTGGCGCCGCACAGCGACGTGCCCGACACCGGCTCGGACATGAAGGCCGCCACGGTTTCAGGCCCCTGACACAGGATTTCATTTTCCAGGGCCTGGGCACATTCCAGGTTGCAGGTTTCCGGCTTCTGATTAAACCAACAGCGGTAGCAATAAGCCGGTGGGATGTGATTGCTGTCCGATAACATGGGGATGTAGTCGGCCCGCCGGCCGGACATGCCGCTCCAGGACAGCGATCCCATGGTCATGCCGTGATAGCTCAGCCAGCGGGAAATGATCTTGTACTTGGAGGGATTGCCGTTGTCTATATGGTATTTGCGGGCCAGCTTGGCGGCAATCTCAGTGGCTTCAGAGCCGCCGGAAACGAAAAACACTTTATCCATAATAAAGTTAGTAACTTCGCACACCTTGGCGGCCGCTTCTTCCAGCGGCGGATTCGTGAAATCAATCCGGTAGACAAAGGCGGCCTTTTTGGCCTGGTCCCTGAGTACGTCGGCCATTTCATCGATACCGTGGCCCAGGTTGCACAGTATGGCCCCCCCGGCGCCATCGATTATTTTATTGCCCTGGTCGTCGTAAAGGTAAATGCCGTCGGCTTTTACGATAGAGGGATATTCCCGGTCCATGAAAACATTCAGGACATGGGATTTTTTTTCGGTCATGGTTAATCCTCCTTAAATGTACGTCTCGGGAATTCTTCAACTCATTAATAATGTGTGACTTCTATAACGGCATCCTGCATAATTTGTAGATGAAATAATAGTCCACCTCGGATTAAAAGATATTTTCTATTCTTATATTCACTAGATCATGAATGCCCCGCCATTGACATCCAACGTCACACCGGTTACAAACGGTGAGTCGAGCAGGTATTCAAACGCGCGTACGACATCATCGGTGTTTCCAATACGGGGTACAAAAACCTTGTCCTTCAATGCTGCTTTTTTCTCCTCGGACCAGTCTGTAAATATCCCGGCATCTTCGATGAAGGCCGGGGCAATGGCATTGACGGTTATTCCGTGAGGTCCCAGCTCTTTGGCTGCATATCGGGTCATTCCCACCATCCCGGCCTTGGAGGCCGCGTAATGGGGACCGACGACACCGCCACCCCGGGCTGCAATAGAAGAAATATTCACAATGCGGCCGAATTTCATCTCCTTCATGTCGGGTACCACCTGCCGGCACCAGTAAAACGCGCCGCTAAGATTGATACGAATGGTTTCATTCCAGTCTTCAATCGTAATCTCATCGAAGGATCTTGGCGGCATAATTCCGGCATTGTTGACAAGAACATTGACCGGTCCCAATTTCTTACGAATTGCGAGATAGTGCTCGGCAACGATATCAGGATTACCACTGTCTCCCTTCATGAAATGGATTTGCCGGTCATTTTTTAGTTTGGAGCCTAACTTTCGGCGGGCTTCCTCGGCTGCGCTATCATTGTTGCAATAGGTAACGGCCACCCAGGCACCGCGCCTCACCAACGATTTAGCAATTCGCAGTCCGATACCCCGGGTTCCACCCGTTACAACGGCGACTAAATTTTCCATTTCAATCATCCCCGAATTACGATTTTAAGGTTTTATTCAAACGCCTACGACCATTCTTTTCACTATTCCGGCCAGGCGGAGTTTCATACGAGCGCCGCCTCAGGCCAAAAAAACGCAGCCAGTCTGATCTGCAAAGAAACTTTGCTTCCACAGGCAAGGTTTGCAGCCGGCTCCTTGGAGCCTTGAGTTTTCAGTTTCCGGCTTCGAGTTTATCGTCTTGCACCTGAAAAAAAGATTCATCAAAATCAGGCTTTCCCTCATAGCGTCCCATGTAAAATCCCGGCAATATATCCATTTTTTCAAATAAACCCGGATCGGCATCAATACCTGCTTTGTGCAGTGCTTTGAGCATATCTTCAGGTTTGGGCGGGCACCCCTTGATCGGAATCGCTTGGCGGATATCCGGATTGTCTTTATGGGCCTGGTAAATACACTTGCCCATCAAAATCGTTTTTTTCTTCCCAGGGGTCGGTTTCATGGATTTACCGGTCAGAATTTCAACGTCGTCCCAAGGTTCATTCTTCCAGGCAAACCGAATGGCTGAAAGCATCAGGCCGTTGACAGCGGAACAATAGGTGCACATGGAAAGATCGTACTTGTGGTAAAAAACTCCTTTGAGACCCAGTTTGACCAGCGGGGTAGGCAGCAAAACTTCTTCGGTTTCACTGTATTCAAAATCATATTCGTGAAGGCGAACCACATCATCGATGCACTCTCCGGTCACCTCGATATCTGAAAAATCCCCGGGTCGGTGGCGATGGTCGGCAGCATGCATCAGATGAGGCACTTGCTCGGGTCTGAAGCCTAAGATTTTGGCTCCCACCAGATCGGCCGACAATACATCGGCGGATGCCACCAGCAGATTTGTCCGGTGCAATCTACCGTCGGGGCCGGGGCCCCGTTCATTGGTGTAAATTCCGTCCTGCAGGGTAAACATGGGCGGCATCGGATCCGCCAGTTTGGAAACCCAGAAATGCAGGTCTTTGCCGGGCGTCATGTTATGGCATTTCTTACGGGAAGGGATGTCAATCAATCCTTTCAAATTTTTGATCCCCAGGCTGACCACTGTTTGATTGTGCGCTTTCATTACCGGCAAATCCACCACAAAATCACTTTCCAGGACATCGACGTTGAATCTGACTTCGACACCATCGCCAAGATCCAATTTCCTAAATGGGCGTTCGAAGACATTTAGATATTTGATGCCGTATTTACGCTTCAATTTGCCGTAGCCCAGGGTCTCAAAGGCATGGGCAGGTGTTTCCATGTCCTTTGGATTCATGGTGACAGTGCCCTCACCGATGGTGATGTCGTCAATGCCCCGCTCCTTCAGAATAAGGATCATATCCTCTACCACACGGGAGGTGGTAATAACGCCCCATTTTGGAAACGCCACGGCTTTGGTCCAGAATACAATATTGGGTTTGATAAATACTTTGGCCTTTATGGGCAGGTGGTCCAGTCCGTGGGACATCTCAACGGCTTTGCGAACAGATTCCAGCGCTTTTTCATAACGAACGATCGTAACCAGGTTTTTCTTCATCCAGGCTCTCCTGTAAATTTAAGAAGTTTTTTTGCATTCCCTCCGCAGATTTTATCAATCTGCGGTTTTGTCAATCCGGTTTCTCTCATTTCGCCAAAATACCGAGACGGTGGTAACAACGGAAAATCACTGCCAAAAAGGATTTTGTCAACCCCTATAAGCCTGACTGCAAACCGGTAAATCTCGGGGTCATACAGAAAAGGCGAGGCGGCCGTGTCAAAAAACACATTTGTTAGAGCTTCTTTGACATCCCTTTTCATCAGGCTGTAAAAGAACAGGCCTCCTCCCCAGTGAGCTAAAACGATTTTGGTTTCCGAAAATCGTTTGATCAGGCGGTAAATTTGCGCCAGTGTAATCGGCGTTTTGCCGTGGTAAGCATGCCCGACAGGTTCATTGGTGTGAATTAATACGGGCAGGTCGCGATCAGCACACATTTTCATGATTGGAGCCAGCTGTTCTAAAGCGGACTGATCGATACCGGCCTGGTAAAACGCCAGTTCGCCGATTCCAGCCAATCCTCCGTCAAGGCACCGTTCAGTCTCAGCGGCAGTCTGGCCGGTTGATGGATCAAAACATCCAAAGCCGGTAAAACGGTGCGGGTATTTTTGGACCATTTCCATAATGTGGTCATTATGCATTTTAAATGTTTCGGGATTTTTCCAGGGAAAACCGAAGATTACCGATTTGTCCACCTCGTTTTCATCCATGGCGTCTAATAATTCGATCGCGCCGATCAGCCTGGATTTGGGTGATTGATATAAGAGTTCAAAAGCAGGTTCGGATGGGAAAAAGTTTTTCCTGTTTTGGCAGATTGCGGGTGGAAAAATGTGGCTGTGAAAATCGATTATCATCAAATTGGCCCCCGGAATTTCGCCCGTTAATATTCAGGATCATAGTTCAGACCTGGTTGATTAGGCAAATTATAGTTATAATTTCAAAATGTTACAACTGCCTAAAACATATGGGACACGGATTTTCACAGATGGTCACAGATTAGTACAAACCGCCTGGCGGCGGAATCCCTGCCGGCTATACAAAGGCTCCTACTTGCTATGTGCCCTTATATTGCCGAAGGCGAAACAAACTTTTTTTAATCCGTGTTCATCCGTGTCCTAATTGTCCTTTCTTTTCTTTTGAAACATGAAGTGTCCAATTATTTCGCTATATTCAAATGATTGAATTAATAAGGTTGTGCGGCGAAACTCCACATGTCATATTAACCCAACTTACGCAACCGGAAAACATTGCCGGTTTGTTCAGATAATGATTACGCCTGAAACAAACGGTTTTGCAAGCAAAAAAAAACGGCCAACCGGAATTTGCCGGGTAGCCGTTAAGGAGGAGAACAGATGAAGAAATTATTAGGTTTTTTATTTAGGCTGACATATTCAGCATGCAAAACGCTTGCCAAAATAACACAATAAGAAATAAATATGACTTTATTATAATATTCTATTTTATTTCAGCAGGATATGGTTTTGGCTTAAAAATTAATGTCACCGTCAAATCCGATTTCAGAGAGGCTGAACCATCAATGGGGTTCATAATATTTAACCTTTTGGGATGAAGTCTTATAACCCCTTGTTTTTAAATAATTTTTAAATATGGGGGAAAGTTCAAAATTTTGAACCCTGAATAGGCTTCTGTCTGAATCATTACATAACAATCTGATTTTTTAGTAAAAATTAAGGTTTATGTTTTTGAACCCCATTTGGATGTTACCATGAAATTCGAGAACAGACTAAAAAAATGGCGTCTATAACAAATATAAAAAAGAACCCCATGTATCGATATCTGATTGTTTTAACGATCAGCTCCACCATGGGACTGCAGGCCTGGCATACCCTGTTTAACAATTTTGCCGTGGAGGTCGCCGGACTGAACGGTCACCACGTCGGAATGATTCAATCCATCAGAGAAATTCCTGGATTTTTGGCTTTACTGGCCGTTTTTGTGATTATGCTTATCAAGGAATATCGTCTGTCCGCCCTTTCGATTCTTTTTCTTGGTCTCGGTGTGGCAATGACCGGATTCTTTCCTTCTTATAGTGGGCTCATATGGACGACCCTGATCATGAGTTTCGGTTTTCATTATTACGAAACCACCAACATGTCCTTAACGCTTCAATATTTCGATGAGGTAACATCTCCCTGGGTATTCGGCAAACAGCGCAGCTATGCTGCGGCAGCCAACGTCGCCGTTGGCATTTTAATTTATTTTTTAGTGTATTTATTAGACTTTGCCAAAATTTATTTGTTGTTCGGAGGCCTTATCATCGCAGCGGCGGGCTGGGGATTGATGCAGGATCCCTCGGATAGAACGATCATACCGCAGCGAAAAAAAATGATTTTACGGAAAAAATACGGCCTCTTTTACTTTCTAACGTTTATGGCCGGGGCACGACGCCAGATTTTCATGGCATTTGCCGTGCTGTTAATGGTCCAAAGATTTAAATATTCCGTCCAGGAGGTTACGATTCTCTTTGTCGCCAATAACATTATTAATTATTATCTGAGCCCTTTGATTGGAAAAGGGATTATCCGCTTTGGCGAAAGAAAGATACTATCGCTGGAATATTTAAGCCTGATTTTTATTTTCGTGGCTTATGCCGTAACCGGATCCAAACTGGTTGTCGCTTTTCTCTATATCCTGGATCACATTTTTTTTAACTTTTCCATTGCCATCCGTACCTATTTCCAGAAGGTTGGAGATCCCAGGGATATTGCGCCGAGTATGGCCGTCGGCTTTACCATTAATCACATTGCCGCCGTTTTTTTGCCCGCCCTCGGCGGTTTGTTGTGGATGATTGATTACCGCATTCCCTTTATAGGCGGTGCAATGATGAGCGTGGTTTCTTTGATTGCGGTGCAAATGATCAGAATACCCGCAAAAATTGATACGTGAACATATGAAACACCATTTATTACAAAAATGTAGACAGATTAATTTTGACAATCTCGTAAAAAGTCAAAATTCTCGAATTTCGACCTCATAACCTATTAAAATTATTAAGTGTGAAATTTTATTTTTGTGCTTTTTGTGCCTTTTTGCGGCTATATCAATTTTCATCGCCCCACACATAAGCCCAAGGTAAAACACTCCTATTCCCACACCCCATCAATTTCAGCACCGCATTGGGTGCATTTGCCGTTTTTGAGCTGCAGATTTCCTACCTGGAAGCCCCAACGTTCGATCACTGTTTCGCCGCAGTTGTAACAAAAGGTATTTTCAGCGACGTTGCCCGGAACATTGCCGGTGTATACATATTTCAAGCCGGCCCTTAAACCGATTTTCCGGGCCATCGTGAGGGTATCAACCGGTGTCGAGGGACGATCGGTCAGTTTGTATGTAGGATGGAAGCGGCTGATGTGCCAGGGAGTTTCCGGTCCCAGATCCCGGACGATAAATGCAGCCAAATCATTCAGCTCAGAGGGGTCATCATTTAAACCCGGAACGATCAGGGTGGTCACTTCGACAAAAATACCGAGGGATTTCATCAATTTTAAGGTTGCCTGCACGTGCTTGAGATCGGCACCGCAAAGCTCTTTGTAATATTTATCGGTAAATGCCTTCAGGTCCACGTTGACGGCATCAAGATAAGGATTGATCATCTTCAGCGCTTCAGTGGTCATGTACCCGTTCGTGACAAATACGTTGCGTATTCCTTTATCATGAGCAAATTTGGCAGTCTCACAGGCAAATTCAAAAAACACCGTGGGTTCGGTGTAGGTATAAGCAATGCTGCTGCATTCGCCTCGTTGGGCTGCATCCACCACCTCCCGGGGTGTAGCGTGGTCCCCGATGATAGTTCCCTTGCGATCGGCGGGCATCTGGGCGATATCGGCGTTCTGGCAAAAGCGGCAGTGAAAGTTACAGCCAACGGTGGCAATGGAATACGAAAGGGTCCCGGGAAGGAAATGAAACAGAGGTTTTTTTTCAATGGGATCAATGTGCCGGGCTATGAGCTTACCATAAACCAGGGTCTTCAAAATGCCGCTCTTGTTTTCGCGCACACCGCATATCCCGCGGCGGCCGTCTTTGATGACACAGCGATGGCTGCAAAGGTTGCATTTAACTTTGTTTTCCTCAAGCCGTTCATAAAGGCAGGCTTCCATGTTGATACTCCGTATCCGGGAATGTATGAGATCTTCGGGCATGGCCTTAATTTGGGCCATTTAATCTCTCGCAGAGTACCCAGAGAAATATCACAAAAAACTCCGGGATCTCTGCGGGCTCTGCGAGAGGAAGGGTAAATGTGTATAATTAGGCCAAGTACCTAATGCCCGAAATTAGAACCAACACCAGATCTTCAGATGTACAGCAAAAACAAAAAAAGGCGTCTGATCTTTCATTTTTTATATAAAAAAACAGAGCGAAGCGATTCCACCATTCATCATTCGTCATTCATCATTTGCCATTCATCCTTCACCGTTCGTCGTTCAGTTAACAAGCCCGTCGCTGCCCCCGTGGGATTTTTGGCCTGATAGCGCACGGTCAACGGCCGGGTTCTAAGTCGAGGGACCAGAATAACCACCATCCCGGCAAAGGCACCGAATGGACATCGTTGAATAAATTTTGATTGCTCCAGATTGTGAACGAATTTTCCCGAATTTGTGGGTAATTGGCAAACGGTTCGCCAGGATATCGGCGCCTGGCCCATAATACGTCGAATCATTTGTTTCAGCTCCCAAACGCTGAAAAACTGGGCATGGTTAAAAATGGTCGGTGAAAAAATACCTTTGACTCGCCGCTGAATTCCTTTGAGAGCGTACCGGTTCAATACTCCGATGAAGACACGATCTTTGGTGACCCGGAAGGCCTCCTGCAGCGCTTTTTTAGGGTTGTCAACAAATTCCAGGGTGGTAAAAAGGCAGGCATAATTAAATGAATTGTCATCAAAGGGAAGATCTTCGGCATACCCCCGATAAAGGTCTGCGCGGTGGCCGATCTTTTCCAATGCCATGTCCAGCATATAGGTTGACGGATCCAAACCGGTGACCTCCAGACCCATTTCAAGAAAGGCCGCCAGACATGCCCCCGTACCGCAGCCGATATCGAGCACGGATTCGCCACGCATGGGCTGGAGTAAATCGCGCATCAATTGCGTTTCCAGCTCAAAAGCGAGCCTATTTTGCGGTTTGTTAAACCACTGCTCGTAATTAACGGCTTCACTAAAATCAAACACATGGCCCATGTTTGATAATTTAAGGAATAAATCTTAATTTATCAAGCAGAAAACGACCGGCCGTGAATTCCTTTCCGAATTAATAGACTCCGGTTCATTGATATATTGAATTTTGAATCAATAAAAGTTATGTAGCCTTCACCGGTTCAGAGTTCAGGGTTCAGCGTTCAGAGCCCAGGGTTAAGGACAAAAGTGAAAGGTTGATGTAGCCGCAAAAAGGCACAAAAACCACAAAAATAGAATTTTATACTTAATAATTTCAATAGGTTACTAGATCAAAATTCGAGAATTTTGACTTTTTACGAGTTTGTCAAGGTTGAGTGAGTTGATTAAGTTAATTTCGAACGGCTGTCCGCCGTCACTTAAACCCAGAACTCCGGAACGGAACCCCATAACCCATAACCCCTATAAGGAGTATAGCGATGCATCCTCTAATCGAAAAACTGATAAAGGAAGGCCCGATCATAACCGACGGTTCCTGGGGTACCCAGCTTCAAAATCGCGGTTTGAAACGCGGTGAGTGTCCGGATTCATGGAATCTTAGCCATCCGGAACGGGTCGAAGAAGTTGCCGGGCAGTATGTCGAGGCCGGAAGTCAGATCATTCTAACCAACACATTCGGCGCCAGCCGCTTATCATTGGGGCGGTTCAACCTGGGTGATAAGGCTGTCGCAATCAATACCGCCGGTATCGAGATTTCGAAAAAAGCCGCCGGGAATCGAGCCTCTGTATTTGCATCCATTGGTCCCACAGGTAAAATGCTTCTAACCAAAGAGACGACCGAAGAAGAACTGCGAAATGCGTTTGAAGAACAGGCTGATGCCCAGGCTAAGGCCGGTGCCGACGGCATCATCGTTGAAACCATGATCGACATTACCGAGGCTAAAATTGCCGCATTGGCGGCCAAACAGACCGGGCTGCCGGTGATTACCAGTATGGTTTTTGATTCCGGTGTCGACAAAGATACCACCCTGATGGGAGTGACCCCGGAAGCAGCAGTGGACGAGTTTACCAAAATCGGTGTTGATGGCGTAGGGGCAAACTGCGGTCAGGGAATTGAAGGTTACATCCCGATTTGCAGACGTATGCGTGAGGTCACCGACCTGCCGATCTGGATTAAGCCCAATGCCGGATTACCGAAAATCATTGACGAAGAAACGATATTTTATACCACTGCTGATGAATTCGTGAAATTTGTGCCGGACCTGATTGAGGCCGGTGCCAATTTTATCGGGGGTTGCTGCGGATCAGACCAGAGCTTTGTGAGCGCAATCCGCAAAATCATCGCCGAATCAGGAGCTCGCGCATAAAATTATGGAAAAAATTGTAATCAGCAGCCGGGGGGATTCACGGTATTGTCGAAGGTGAAACGCGGGTATGCCCAAAAAGACATCCGCCGGATCCAGCTTGCCCCCCAAGACGAGCCGGTTCACCCTTGCTGCCGATTTGGCCTGAGCTTAAATTTTCAAGTTAAATTTTTGCAGGATCTTCGCCGTCGGTCTCCCGCTTTCATCCCAACCCATACATTGATAAAACTCCTGAACCATCGGCTTCAGGTTAACCTTTCTTCCACGAATCGGCCCCTTGGTTATGGGGTATTTAAGAAATAATTCCGGAAGGTTATCGTGTCCAAGGCTGCTGCCCCGGCGGATGTTAAAAATCTTTTCCATATGCAACAAACGCTCGCCAATAGAGAATAAGGATGTAGGGGAGATATCCAAACCCGTTATGGCGTGAATCAGTTTGGCTTCCATATCCAGACTGTAGTTGCCGATAATAGAAAGCGCAGGGACTTTACAGATTCCCAGAGAATCAATAACCGAACTGACCATCATGCACTTCTTAACCATCGCCCCCTTACCGCTGGTAGCCGTGAAATCAACGACATCGCGGGTGCCAAACTCCTGCTCGGCCTGTTCTGCAGTATATCTGAATTCCGGCACCGGATACACGCTGGTAAAATCGCCGCCCCGCATGGATACGGCATATGCGAGAGCGATTCCCATCATTCCCCTGGGATCGCCCCCGTAAATCTCCACCCCCTTGACATGGTAGGCATATTTTTCGGCACCCCGGCCAATAATCCCAGAAGCCCGCTTTACACCTTTGGCCAGGACTTCACCCAATCCTTCCCTTTTTGCAATTTGCTTGATCACTTCCTCCATGGCCTGGGCATCACCCCATTTAAGGTCGATGCCGCCGGTATCTTCCGTCGTCAGAATATCCCGCTGGAAGAGTTCCATGGCAAAGGCGATCACACTGCCGGTGGAAATAGTATCCATTCCAAGGATGTTGCACAGATTGCTCAGGTATATCAGGGCTTCCGGATCGGTGAGACCGCACAAAGCACCCAGGTCGATAATGGTTTCATATTCGGGCCGCCCGCCCTTAAACCCTTTATAGCGACCCCCTTTCAATTCGATTTCAGCCTTGCAATGGATGGGGCAGCGATGACACTTGCTTTTCTTTTTGACGAATTGGTTCAACTGCCGTCCGTCAATATGCTCAACGTTGTCGATCTGATATTCCTGATAATTCCTGGTTCCCAGCATTCCCATCTGGTTGGTTTCTATAATATCACCGGAAGATCCATAAGTGGAAAAATCCCGATAGCGTGACACACTATTTTTCATTTGGGCAACATATTGTCCGATCACCTCGGCTTGCCTTGATGTCATTTTTTCTTTTTTGGGTTCGGCCTGCAACACAATGGCTTTCAGGTTTTTGGCCCCCATAAGCGCACCCAACCCCGTTCGGCCTGCCGAATGATCCCAACCGGCCATAATGCAGGCAAACAGAACCCCCTTTTCACCTGCGGGTCCGATGGTCAACAAATCGACGTTTTCAGCGCTGATGTCTTTTTTAAGGCGTTCTTCCGTATCACGGGTGTCGAGGCCCCAGAGATCTCTTGCATCTTTTACTTTCACACCATCGAGCCCGAAATACAAATAGACCGGTGTTGCCGCACGCCCGGTAATAACAAGGCTGTGAATATCCAGTGAGTACATCCGGAAACCAAAATAACCGCCGACGTTGGAACTGCCGATCAATCCGGACAAGGGTGAAAGGGCATTAATATGGATGCGCGCTGAAGATGGGGCCACGGTTCCGGTCAACAGACCGCGGCTGATAATTAAAATATTTTTGGGATCAAAGGGGTCGATGCCCGGATCGATTCGACGATACAGGGTCTCCACGTTGTATCCAAAACCGCCCAGACTCTGCCGGATCGTCTGTTCCGATATTTTTTTTTGATCGATCTTATTCGACGAAAGATCGATGTCTATAATCTTTCCGTAACTGCTCACCTGAAACCTCGCTGATAGAATTTGTTCGGTTGATTTGATAGCGATTGAATTAAATCCAGGACCCATAAAGCCGGATTTATTTTTATTTCCGGGCAACGATGTCGGCAAGCTTTTCTTTCAATTGTCCGGACAAAGGCTCTGCACGATGCGTTCGGATGATCTCCAGAACTTTTTGATTGGTTTTTTGTTGAAACGTCAGGCTTCCATTCGAGGACCAGGTGTCATAGTCCGACCGGTCGAACAGCGCCGGTACCCACATGTCACGCACATGGCGCAGGGTATGATCGGTTTCCAGGAAATGACCGTCAGGACCTGTTTCGTGGATCAAATCCAGCGCCAGCGACTCCTCCGTAATTTCAAATGGCTGCCAATATCGTTTGATCCACTCGATCACCTCGTTGCAAAAGACAACCAGTTCCAAAGAACCGGTCATGGCGCAATCCAGATAGCCAAGATCATGAATAATATTGGCGCCATTGAGGGTCCGTTCAAACAGGGTCAGGGCCGTCTCGGCTGCGGCCTGGGCATCGAATACCTTGGCATCCGTGCAAGCAGCGGTGAAAGTCGGAACCCGATAGTGACGCGCCAGATCCCAGCCATAGGGCCCGGCATCCGGAGCGCTGTAAAGGGTTACCAGGGTGCGCATATCCATGAATCCTCCGTCACGTCCGCAGAGAATAAAGGGCGCACCCTCCCGTTTCAGTTGGGACAGTACCAGCCCGGCCAACTGAGACGCATTGTAAAGCGCCATAGCGCCGGCAGCCGTCATGGGAGCAAGGGTACCCCGTATCGAGCCGGGCGCATAGATGGTGGGCAAATTTCGCTCAGCTGCATAAAGCATTCTTCGCAGACTCTCCTCGTTGTGGTGAAACGGTGAGACCACATTGACATAATTGATGATAAAGGGATATTGCTGCAGGGTTTGCAAATCGCCGGCAACGGCGGCAGCCATTTCAATGGCCATGATCGTACTGTCTTCCTCTACTCCCACAAAGATAATCGGTTTGGTGCTCTCCTGCAGCATAGCAGACATCTGGTGTCGCTCATAACTTTTATGGGGTACATCCGAAGGCAGGAACATGGACATGACAAAATCCATGTTGGGCAGTGCGTCCACCAGGCGTACGCCGTTTATTACATCACGGTGCAATGCTTTGCGGTGTTTGCCGGTTTCGAGGTCATAGATGGACATGCAGTCCGAGCCGACACCGAAATAAGTTCGATCGCCACCCAGCAACATGGATTTTTGGCGATTTCTGTCAAAAATGGCTACATTCCGCGGGACGGTACTCAGGGCCCATTCGACCAGATGGGAGGGAATTCGAACCAGATTCCCATCAGAGAGATCGGCCCCGGCTTTCTTGAACAGATCGAGCGCCTCCTGATCAAAAAAGCGCATGCCCGTCCGATCCATAATCTCCAGGCTGGCATTGTGGAGAATATCGATCTGGTCCTGATGCAGGTTACGAAAGCCGCGGGGACGGTAGGAACGTGAATAATCTGAGTTGTCGGCCTTAAAGTCCATTTTGAAATTACTCCTTTAGTGGCATTGGGAAATAAGTTATGTTTAATAAAGGAACTTCTGGGTTTTGCAAGACAAAAAGCAACCCGGGCAGGAATTCAATCATCGGTCACATCATAGAAATCGGAAATTACTTTATTTTAATAGCTGAATTCTTAAGGAGGTGGGATAAAATGTACTTTGTGTCGTAATGCACGGGTCCTGATTTTCATTTTATCCCCAATGCCTGCTATACGATTAGTGAGATGGGATCGGCAGGACCGAATCTTATTCACGATGTTGGATATATGGATAACAGTATGCTATACTCAGCGAAATGCTCGTGTTGGGCGATGAGGTGATTGGCAGGACCCAACGCTTCATAATTCGCGCAGACCACGAAGGGGGATTAAAAAATGCGACGTAAACACTCCGAAGTAACAGATCCGAAAGAAATTGAGCGTATTTTGTCTTTAACCAATATTGGTCGCTTAGCCACTAACGGGCCGGACGGTTATCCGTATATTACACCGCTGAATTTCGTCAGTCTGGAGGGAAATATCTATTTTCATTGCGCTCCCAAAGGCGAGAAACTGGACAATTTGAGGCGGGATCCCCGCGTTTGTTTTGAAGTGGATGTACCCCTCTCATACTTGGACATCGGCCTGGACCCAAATCGTCCGATTTGTAACCTGCACCAGTATTACCATTGCGTCATTATACGCGGTACGGCTGCTGCCGTCAAAGACAGTGCTCTGAAAGTGGCGGCACTCAATGCCCTGATAATCAAACATGAAAACACCGAAGATTTTACGCCGGTCACCGACGATATGCCCGCCTGTAAAGCCTGTGAGGTAATCGAGGTCAAACCCGTTTCGGTCACGGCAAAGAGCGATCTGGGTCAAAACGTACCGGAAGAAAGCAGAAAGGCAATTGCGCAATACTTATTCAAACGCAATCAACCCGGTGACCGGGAGGCTGTTGTTGCCATGGGATATGATTTCTAATAAGGCCTTAGGAGGTGGATTTGTCGGCAACATCGAACTTTATAATTAGACCGGCGATTGAGGAAGACGCACCGGTCATTTTTTCTTTGATAAAGGAACTGGCTGAATATGAACATCTTTCCCACAAAATGGTCGCGTCGCTGAACGATCTGCGCCAAACCCTCTTTGGCAAACGCCCCTTCGCAGAAACCCTGATAGGAGAGTATGAAAGGATTCCGATCAGCTTCGCGCTGTTTTTCTATAATTTTTCTACTTTTCTTGGCAAACCGGGAATATATCTCGAAGATCTCTATGTACAGCCGGAGCATCGGGGCAAAGGCTTCGGCAGCAGGATGCTGGCTCATATCGCCGCCTTGGCCAAAAAACGAAACTGCGGCCGCTTCGAATGGTCGGTTTTAGACTGGAACACACCGGCAATCAGGACCTACGAAAGGCTTGACGCCGCACCCATGAAAGAATGGATCCTATATCGCCTAAGCGGTGAGGCACTGGACAGGCTGGCGGATAAAAAGCGATAAAGGCACCTGTTGGGTGACCTGGGTTGGGCGGTTCAACGTTCCCAGGTTGAAAAAACAGTGTTAACTACCTATAATGCTTAAAGAACTTTCCATTCACAATTTTGCCATCATCGACGACCTTAAAATCAACTTCTCCGCCGGGCTCACTATCTTGAGCGGGGAAACCGGTGCCGGCAAATCGATTATCCTCAATGCCGTCAATCTGCTGCTTGGAAGCAGGGCCTCGGCCGATCTCGTGCGCACCGGTGCCGAGACCGCCGAGCTGGAGGGGCTGTTTCAAATTTCACCAACCGGAAGCATTGCCGAGTCCCTGTCCGTGCACGGCTATGATCCGGGTGAAGGGCTTTTGATCAGAAGAATTATTTCGCGCTCCGACGGCAACAGGGTCTATGTTAACGGCCGTCTGGCAACCATCGGGCTGCTGAATACCATTACTGCAAATCTGGCCAGTATCTCCGGCCAGCATGCTCACCAGGGTCTTCTAAAAGAAGAGCAACACCTGCTGATACTTGATCAGTTCGGGGGATTGATGGCGTTACGCCAGCAAACCTGTGACAACTATCATCAGATCCTGCCGTTAGTTGAAAAACTCAACAGTTTGAATACCATTCGGCGGCGCCGGACCGAACATATCGAACTGCTTACATTTCAGAAAAAAGAAATCATGGCAGCCAACCCGATCCCGGCAGAAGACACCACGCTGGAAGACGAACGATTGCGTCTGAAAAATGCGGAAACCCTTTATCAGACAGTTTACAGCAGCATTGAGGAACTTTACGGATCATCGGGATCCGTCCTTGAACGAATTTTAGAAATAAAGAAAAATCTCACTAATGCCGGCCGGATTGATTCGCAGCTGGCGACAAAGGCCGATTCTCTAGGGGCCGCTGCTTATCAAATCGAAGACCTGGTTGAAGAACTGCGCTCATATCTGAATCTGTTAGAGATGGATGAGCAACGGCTTGAAACTGTTGAAGAACGGCTGGACACGCTCAACAAACTCAAACGTAAATACGGCGGTTCGATTGAAGCTGTTTTTTCCCAATTGGAGACGATCGACCAGGAGCTTTCCGAGGTAGAAAACATAAGCGAACAAATCAAGGAAGTGGAGGATAAACTTTTTAAATTACACGCCCAATTGAAGCGCAGATCAATGCAGCTTTCGAAAAAAAGGAAAAAGACGGCCGAAATTTTTGCGCGGAAGGTGGTCGCAGAATTAGACTCCCTTAATATGCCTCATACCGATTTTGGGGTGATCCTATGGCCCGTTGCAACCAAAGAGAACGCAAGCATTTATCTGAAATCCGGCCATCATACCATCACTGAAAGCGGCGTTGACCGTGCCACTTTTATGATTGCACCAAATCCGGGGGAAAAGTTAAAACCATTGGCCGGCATTGCTTCAGGCGGTGAGCTTTCCAGGGTGGTGCTGGCCTTAAAAGCCATCCTGGCTAAGACCGGGGCGGTGGAAACCATTGTATTTGATGAAGTGGATGCCGGTATCGGAGGCGCTACCGCCGAAGTGGTAGGCCGCAAACTGTACCAACTGGCACGCCATCATCAGATTATTTGTATTACCCACCTGCCTCAGATCGCAAAATTCGGTGAGCGTCATTTCAGCATCACCAAGCATATTACCGCAGGCAGAACAAAAACTGCCATTCAGTCGCTAAGCAAAAAAGATCGTTACCGGGAGATCGCCAGGATGCTGGGCGGTGAGAAAATCACCCAGACGACACTGGATCATGCCCGGGAGTTGCTGGAGAAGTAAAAACGATATATCCAATAATATCAAATATGTGATGCGGAAAACAGATTGAAACGGAGGGACAAAAAGAATGCCCAAGAAACTGAGTATCGAACAGCTATGGGTCCTGATTTTCTTTATCACAGGCTTATTTTTGATTACGGGATGTGTTTCAACCGATCGACAGACGGCAGAATCCGTCGCAATTGTACCTGACGCAAATATTTTGCGAGTCGGGGTTACGCCCAATGCACGGCCACTCATTTTCAAACAGAAAAATAAAATCGTCGGCCTGGAGGCTGATCTTGCAAGAGAACTCGCTAAATATTTGGGCAAATCTCTGCGATTTGTTGAGCTTAAATGGGAAAACCAAATACCGGCCTTGCTGGAAAATCGGATCGATATCATCATGTCCGGCATGTCTATTACCCGGCTCAGGGAAGTAAGAGTCGCTTTCAGCATCCCGTATTTTAAAAGTGGTCAGATGGCTTTAATTCGCAGGGAAGATTCGGCTCGTTTCAACACGGGCCTTTTTGCTTTAAGCACAAGTTCAGCCATCGGCGTAATAAAAGATACCACCGGCGAATATTTTGTCGAGACAAACTTCAGCAGCGTTAAGAGGAAAACATTTTCAACGCCGCAAGCTGCCGCCAAGGCTGTAATCGACAAAAAGATTGATATGTTCATTTATGACGCCCCTATGATTCTCTATTTAGCCTCTGAAAATGAAATCAATGGTCTGACGTTCCTGTTTACTCTTTTGTCCGAAGAATATCTGGCCTGGGGGATCAGGAAAGACAATAAGGATCTGCTAAAATCAGCAAACGACTTCCTGCGAACCATCAACGATGAAGGCAGGCTGAATAAAATAATTAAGTACTGGATACCTTTTGCCAGGTAAGAAAACAAAGAAGAAAACAAAGGGGTCGCATCTCAATAATTAACTATAGAAACAGCCTCTGAATCCCGGCAGCCTTTCATAAACCAAATAAAATCAAATCCCTCACTTCAATTACCGAAGATTTAAGCGATTGCTCCTGCATTGCACATTGAATACCTCAAGACGTCGCAAGACTTGCCCTTCAAAGTTTGCAGCCCGCCTGCCGGGGCGTAGCTTTAGCGAAGGCTGGAGCACGCAGACGTCCCGCCTTCTTCTTTTTGGCGAGAACTTCCAGGAGCTTTGAACGACGTCCCGCATGACAACCATCAGCCCGTGCCACTGTTGTTTAGAATATTTTGTAATCGCCTGTATGACACGCTGATGGATTTTTAATCTGGTTGGCTATTTACATATCTCCACACAAATTTTACATTGACATTTACATTTCGATAGATCATATTGGAAATTGAATTTGGATTTGTTCCTTTTTTACAAGTTCACAGTCTGAAATTCGCAATCAACTGGGGGTTTTCATGCAACCGACACTAACAGCGAAGCAACAGCGCGTTTTGGACTATCTACAGCACGAAATCACAACCGGCGGGCAGGTTCCCAGCCTGCGTCAGACGGCTGCGGAGCTGGGAGTAAGCCATGCCGCTATCGCTCAGATTATCAAAGCGCTGGAGGAGAAGGGTTACCTGAAACGGGAGGGACGCTACAGTCGTACAGTCCATCTTTTAAATCGGGCCCGTGAAACGTCGGCATCGCAACGCTGGCGGGAGGTCCCGGTCATCGGCCGTGTCACGGCCGGTCTGCCGATGTACGCCCAGACGGAATGGGAGGGCAGTACGGTGCTGGACACCGCCGTTTTTCGCGGCCAAAACCTTTTCGCGCTGCGTGTTAAAGGCGAGTCGATGAAAAATATCGGAATTCTGGACGGCGATCTGGCGATTTGTGAACCCCGGCAGTACGCTCAGAACGGTGAGATCGTAGTGGCGCTCATCAACAACGAGGAGGCCACCGTCAAACGCTTTTTTCTGCGCAAAAATTATATCGAATTACGTCCGGAAAATACCGACTACTCGTCCATGCGTTACGGCTTCAGCGAGATCCTGATTCAGGGCAGGGTCATCGGCATTCAGCGCGGGCCGGAAGGGATAAAATAAATGAACATAGGTTGAGCGGTTCAGGGTTCAACGTTCAGGGTAGAAAAACCCCCAACTTACTAATATCAAAGGGGTCTGTAACCGGTTTGCATAGGATGAAGAAACAGAAATAGTTATTCAAGGTTTAACATTGATATGGCCGCAAAAAGGCACAAAAAACACAAGAATAAAATTTTATACTTAATAATTTAAATATGTTATGAAATAGAAATTCGAGGACTTTGATTTTTTACGAGATTGTCAACATTGGATTTTTGAAAACAAATGAAATTAAATTAATTGAATGCATACCTGGACATCTCACATGCCTTGCCACCTTTTTGTCGGTACGAGCGGCTACTCGTATGCGGAGTGGGCCGATGCCGGGTTTTATCCGCCGGGGACGAAATCGGGCAATATGCTGCCCTTTTACGCCCAAAACTTTCCGATTACCGAGCTGAACTTCACCTGGTATCAGATGCCCAAAGCGCATGCACTCGAAAGAATGCACCGGCAGGCACCGGCCGATTTTCGCTTTGCCGCCAAACTAACCCGCACGCTGACTCACGAAATCGACCCCGGCCAGTGGCGGGGCCAGGCGGCTCAGTATCGGGACGGCATCGCTCCGCTGATACAGGCCCGAAAACTGACAGCCATTTTGCTGCAATTTCCACCGTCTTTTG
>JAJRVC010000734.1 GCA_024277475.1 Deltaproteobacteria bacterium | reverse complement strand
TGCCTAAAGTTAAGGAATTCTATCTTTTTTATTAACGACAGAGCGAAGTGATACATTAACTTTAGATCACTTATAACTTTAGATCACTCCACACTTTGTATTATTTTCAAGGCAGAGCCTGATATTTCTGACCTGGCCCAGAGGACCAGGATTCCGATGTTAGATTGAATATCCAATTTTCAATAATCAAGAGTCAATTCCGGCTTGTCCGGGTTAGGCATATCTCCACAAAATGTCGTAGATCCGCCTCTGGAGGACACCAAAAAAATTTTATAGGCTCTGACCTGGAACGGTGAAGCTGTGAACACGTACCATAAATCAACAACACCTCCTTTACGCCTGGCATGGACCATCTGGTCATGGGGTGCTGCCTTCTATCTTGTCGGCTTTTTCCTGCGCGTTACGCCGGCCGTCATGACCGCGGAACTCATGCAGACATTTAACATCAGCGCCACGGCCTTGGGAAATTTGTCCGCTTTCTATTTTTACAGTTATGTGGCCATGCAGGTACCCACAGGGATTTTAGCGGATATCTGGGGACCGCGTCGTCTCTTGACTACCGGAGCCTTTATTGCTGGAACCGGCATCTTAATTTTTGCCCTCGCACCGAGCATTTTATGGGCCTATCTCGGTAGATTCCTGATCGGCGGTTCCGTAGCGGTCGCTTTTGTCGGCACATTGAAATTGGCCGTGGAATGGTTTCCAGCCAAGTTTTTCTCCACGGTTTCAGGAGTTGCCCTGTTTTTTGGAATTGTCGGTGCGGTATTCGCTGGGACTCCTTTGCGACTCTCTGTAGTTGCTTTTGGCTGGCGCCTTACCATGCTGGTTTCAGCTGGTGTTACCTTTGCTATCTGCGCGGGCCTCTGGTTGATCGTCAGAGACCATCCCGCCGAAAAAGGATATGCCGGTTTTTCCGATGCCGCTGTCGCAGTGGGCAAAAACCCACGCAAACAGATCATTTCCGGCATTGTCGAGGTTTTGCGGTATCCGAATACCTGGCTCTTATTTGTAATTCCGGGCGGTATTGTCGGTTGCGTCCTGACCTTTGGCGGACTGTGGGGAGTTCCCTATTTGAGCACCCATCACGGTCTGCAAACCTCCCAGGCCGCCGGATTAAACTCCGCCATGCTGGTGGCTTGGGCCGTTGGTGGACCTGTATTCGGGGGACTTTCGGATCGGCTCGGTCGCCGAAAACCGCTTTATATTTTGGGATGTATGCTGGCGGTGACCGGATGGGCAATCATTTTGTTCCGGCCAAATTTACCGCTGCCATTGCTCGTTATCGTGCTGCTGATCACCGGCTTTACATCAGGTTGCATGATCATCAGTTTTGTATTTGCAAAAGAGTCCGTACCGATCCACCTGTCCGGTACGGTAAACGGGATGATCAACATGGGAATTATGTTAGGACCCACCCTGCTTCAACCCGTTGTAGGATTGATGCTGGATCGAAGCTGGAGCGGTGATCTGGTGGATGGAGTCAGAATTTATAATATATCCGCCTACCATGCAGGCTTCACCTTAATGATCGTATGGGCCATTCTGTCTTTTGTATTGCTGTTTTTTACCAGGGAAACCTATTGCCGGCAGCAGAGATGAGGTCAATTGGTAATTTCCGGCGGCCCGTTGAGCACCGGATTCTCTTGCTGCTGGAATTTTCTGATGAAGTGTCGGTTTTATCGCAGTAAACTGCGGTAAACTTGACCCTAAAAAAGAATAAAAAAAAGCAGCGCCATTTCTGACCCTGCTTTTTTTTGCCTTGAGTTTCTTATACCCTGTTTAAGGACTTAGCGAATTCGATTGAGCCGGTCACTCAGATTGAGTGTGGAGTCGCACGAATCTCTCTTGTAGCGGCATGTGCCAGCAATATTTGTAACACATGCATATCGATAGATCGTCTGTCCTGCAATCCCCGGCCCGGTACAATTTTAACATTTAAAATTGGTGCCCGGTTACTTCCTTAACTTCCGCCGGCCTAATCCTAGAAATCCAACGATACCTGCTCCTAAAAGAAATATTATAGCGTCTCCAGGGATTGGGACTCGATTAATAGCGAAGATGCTGAAACTGAAGGCATCCGCATCCTGAGCTAATATAAAAAAATAGGCTAAACCTAATAAAGTGCAAATTATTTTCAATTTTTTATGTCCTGGTATTATTCTCTTCGTAGCCGTTCAGTTTTTTAAAGCGCAATTCAATTATTCTGTCGGATAAGTGAATGCAAAATTCATACAAAATTCTATTATAATTTTAAAAAAAATTATTTAAATATATTACAAGCAGTTATCAAAATTATGAAATTATGATGGATAGAAATATGTGAAATTATTTTCACAATTGTTATGTAATTAATTTCACAATCATAGGGGATCTAGGTACTTTTTTGGACAATACATGGGTATTCGTAAGAGTTTAACCGGACGGAAGCAAAACCATCGGTGAAGAGCCGAGATGATACTCTTTTTTGTAAAGCATTTTTTGAGATTGCCGATAACAAAAAGGACGGCCCAAATTTTAAATTAAATTGAAACCTATAAAAAACGGTTATGAAAATCGAAGGCATGTATCTTTCTCACTATAATTTTAGCGAAAAACCTTTTCAGTTAACGGCTGATCCGAAATTCATCTGGCTTGGTGAAAAACATGCTGAGGCGCTGGCTGCCTTGCAATATGGGCTGCAGGAAAACAAGGGCTTTTTGTTACTTACGGGAGATGTGGGCACGGGGAAAACAGCTGTCATCAATACCCTATTAAAAAAAATTGATGAAAAAGTCATTACTGTAATGCTTCCTGACCCCGGGTTGGACCCCATAGATCTTTATAATATCCTTTCTAATGAATTTAAAATGAATAGAAAATTCAGCAGCAAAGGGGACTTTCTTAATCATTTAAAGCCATTTCTATACAAGACATATTTACAAGGTAAAACAATACTATTGATCCTCGATGAGGCTCAAAACATTTCACATGAGCTATTAGAAGAAATACGGCTGCTATCAAATATTGAGGTGCCGGAGACGAAGCTTATCAACATTTTTATTGTGGGTCAGAACGAACTTAACGCTATTCTAAATGAAAACAGAAACAGGGCGTTTAAGCAGAGAATCAGCATCAGATACCATCTTGATCCTTTGAGTAATTCTGAAACCCTTGAATATATAAATCATCGTCTCAAAGTAGCCGGATCGGATAAAAAAATCTTCGGATCCAAGGCACTACAAAACATTCATTTATTTTCAGCCGGATTCCCCCGGCTGATCAACGCCATCTGTGATCTTGCATTGCTGACAGGGTATTCTTCAGGAAAAAACAGAATTGACAAAAAAATTATTGAAGAATGTGCTCGGGAACTAAAATTGTCAGGAGCATCCAGAATTAGTGAGCAAAAAAAAATTGGCGGCGTTCAAGGACCGGGACAAGAACTCGCCGCGGGGAAAACACATTCGGGGTGGAGAAGATTCAATTTAGCTGCTTCCATCGTTGGCATACTATTGATCGCATCCTTTGTATTTTATAATTTATACCCAAATCATTCTCAGTTTCCGACAATTGCAGAAGAGGCTTTCCGGAACTTTAAGCAATATGAAGAAAAAATCGATTATGCAAAAAAGAAACTCCTCTTTTCCAATGCAGAACCGGTGCTTGAATTATCAGGACAGATGAAAATTGAAAAAAACAATACTCCCGATAATAATAGATTACCCCAAAGCCACATACTTTATTTCCAAAATGCCTCAAAAGAGCTTTCAAAAAATAATCTTGACACTCTGAATAGATTGACAGCGTCGATTCGAAGTTATCCAAACTCTGAAATTATTATTGAAAGTTATACGGATTCTCATGGTAATTACTGGCGCAATAAAAAACTTTCCAAAGTCAGAGCAAATCTGGTAAAAAGCTATTTTATCAACCACGGGATTATGGCATCAAGAATTAAAACCGTCGGTCTGGGGGCAAAATATCCAATAGAAGGTAATCATATTGAAATTGGTAAAAAAAAGAATCACCGGGTAGAGATTAAAATCACATCACTCCAGCGAAATTATATCCTTTCACAAAGTTCGGACCTCGTCAATCAGCCACTCAGGAACTAAAGGCTCACTCAAAAATAACTTCACATTTTGGACGCCGATCCATCCCGTCCCGCTGCGTTGCGGAAGCTCGAAATATGCTTGATGTTCCTGTGCTTCCGTGTCTTGCGGGCCGGGCGCCTCAACTTCCAAAATTGTGAGTTTATTTCTTCGTAAACCCTGAGCACGTGGCTGAATTTTTGCACTTATTCTTGTCTTCCTCATTCTGCAGATTGAAATGAAAAATTGTTTTTTTATTGCAAAATGAAAACGTTTCGTTAATATTAGAATCGTTAAAAGGATGACACTCATGATTATAGGCTTGGACGTAGGCGGCACCCACACCGATGTGGTCCTTGTCGGACGGGAGGGACTCATAAAAGAGGTAAAAGTTCCCACCGATCCGTCGGATCTGTTTAATTCCGTTTTAGCCGGATTAACGGCGGTAACACAGGACCATAACTCTGAGAAAATTAACCGCATTGTCTTAAGCACCACGCTGACCACCAACGCCATCGTTCAGAATAAGACTAAACCTGCAGGTATGATTGTTGCCGGAGGCCCCGGAATTAATCCTGAATTTTACCGTACCAACTCCAATTATTTTGCGGTTGCAGGCTCTATTGATCACAGGGGCCGGGAAATAAAACCGATCGATCCCGCTGAGATAAAAGACATCAGCGCTCATTTAAAAACAGAAGGAATCGAATATGTCGGAGTGGTGGGTAAATTTTCCGTTCGCAACCCGTCTCACGAATTGGAAATCAACAAAATATTAAAAACATCTTTTGAAAAAGTTTTCATGGGTCACCGCATATCCGGAAATCTAAATTTTCCCCGCCGTATTGCAACTACCTTTTTAAATGCATCGGTTTATCCGATCCACAAAGAATTTTACCATGCGGTAGAGAAATCCCTGGAAGCCAAAGGGCTGAAACTGCCCATTCGCCTTCTTAAAGCGGACGGGGGCAATATGAGATTCAAGTCCTCCATTGAGCATCCCGCGCAAACGATTCTTTCCGGCCCGGCTGCCAGTGCCATGGGCGCCGTAGCCTTCGGCCCCCAAAAAGAAGATACGCTGGTTATGGATATCGGAGGAACAACCACCGATATGGCGGTCCTTATCAACCGGGCTCCCGTGCTGGATCCGCTCGGAATTGAGTTGGGCGGGTATAAAACCCTGATCAGGTCCCTTGAAACTCTCTCCATCGGTCTGGGTGGGGACAGCACCATCAGGATCAGCAATGGAAAACTGAGGGTCGGCCCCGGGAGACTGGGTCCGGCAATGGCGTATGGCGGACCAGCGCCAACACCGACGGATGCGCTGTTTATTCTGGAAAACATCACTGATGGCAGCCGGAAAAAAGCGATCGAAGGAATAGAGCCGTTGGCCAAAGCTCTTGGATTCTCAGTCAAAGCCCTTGCTGCTGAAATTCTCGATGTCTCCTGTAAAAAAATATTATCCGCCGCCCGGCAACTCGTCTATCGAATCAACAGCAAGCCGGTGTATACGGTCCATGAACTTCAAGACGGATATGTCGTGCGACCTAAATCGATCCTGGTTCTAGGCGGTCCGGCGCCATATTTTGCCCGGTATCTTGAAAACGCTTCGGATTATCGAGTGCGGGTTGTGCCGAGATGGAAAGTCGCCAATGCCATCGGTGCGGCACTGGCCCGCACCACCTGTGAAGTCACTTTTTTTGCCGACACTGAAAGAAGGATTGCCCGTGCTCCGGAAGAAAACTTCAGCCAAACCATTGATCATGGATTCGACACCGATGCGGCCATCCACCAGGCCTTTGAACTGCTAAGAACCAAAGCAATCAGCCGGGGTGCCAATGCCGACTATTTAGAAATGCAAGTACTTGAAAGCCTGCAATTTAACATGGTGCGCGGTTTCACCACCACCGGGAAAAACATTCGTATCAAAGTACAGGTTACGCCGGGCCTGATTCATGGGTACGATCAGGTGATTGCTAAATTGTCACAATAGATCAAGAGCATACAATGTTGAAAGCAAAACACAAAACCGGTCTCGTATTCTTCCCCGCTTTCGATTGGGCTATCAGTCCGACCCATCCTGAGAGGGAAGAACGTTTGCTTTATACCCAGGATCAGGTATTTGAGGAAGGACTCTTTGATATTGATGGAGTAACGGAACTAAAACCGGATCCGGTTACGCTAAAGGATATTCAGCGTGTTCATTTTTGCGTACCGGATGTATGGAGCGTTACCACCGAATCTCATTTCATCAGTGCCGGTGGAGCAAAAACCATCGGTATGGCGGTACTCGACGGACAGATTGATCGGGGCTTCGCCCTTGTCAGACCACCGGGACATCATGCCATGCGCATTGTGCACGGCGCCAGGGGATTTTGCAATATCAATATAGAAGCCGTCATGATCGAATATCTCCGCCAGGCCTATGCCGTTGACAAGGTGGCCATTGTTGATACGGATTGTCACCATGGTGACGGTACCCAGGATATCTACTGGCACGACCCGGACACCCTCTTTATTTCGATTCACCAGGATGGGCGGACCCTGTATCCCGGCTCTGGGTTTGCGGATGAACTGGGAGGCATCAACGCGGTTGGCAAAACGCTAAATATTCCCCTGCCACCGAACACCTCTGAAGAGGGCTTTTTGAATGCCGTAAAAAACATTGTCATGCCGATTCTCAAAGATTTTGATCCGGACCTCATCATCAACTCCGCTGGTCAGGACAACCACTACAGCGACCCGATCACCAATATGAATTTTTCGGCCCAGGGCTATGCCGACCTGACAACCATGCTGGAGCCGGATATTGCCGTACTGGAAGGCGGCTATTCCATTGAAGGGGCTCTTCCCTATGTCAATGTGGGCATTATCCTGGCTATGGCCGGAGTGGATTACAGCAAAGTAAAAGAACCGGATTATGACCCGGCAAGTATTCGACAGACACCGGCGGTGACCGAAGCCATCGAAAAGATCGGTGAAGTCACACTCTCCCTCTGGCAACAAAGGGAAAACATAAAAGATCAATTCATGGAGAAACCAGCCCCGCAACGCCGCACCCGCAATCTTTTTTATGATACCGACGGAATCCAGGAATCCCAGTCGGAACAGATTCGGATTTGTCCTGATTGCGCCGGAGCCCTGCGCATTGATTCATCCTCAGACCGCGGTGTGCATATCCTTGCTGTTCACATTCCCCGCAAAGCCTGCAATAAATGCAAAGAAATCGGCTACCGGTGGTATGATACGGCCGACACCGCCCAATTTGATATGATCTTTCTTCAGGACCGCACAGAAGATAAATATGTTGAAAAAAACTGAACTCGTAGACCCGCCCAGGTTCGAGTTTGATGTCAACATCGCACTCTGGTCGCAGAACCCCGAATGGTTGTTAAACAGGTTTGGTCATTTTGTATTCGGATTTCGATGTTGTTTCGAATTTCGATATTCGGATTTCAGATTTTTTATTTTCTGATCCCTAAATTTGATCAACTGTAGGCACTATGAAAAAATATAAGCAGTCTGCAATAAGCCGCAACCTCCGAGTGCGTGCCCGGATTATTCAGGCAATCCGCCGCTTTTTAATTGGTCGGGAATATCTCGAGATTGAGACCCCCATCCGCATCCCGGCTCCGGCTCCCGAAGCTCACATCAATGCCGTTGTCACCGAAGATTGGTTTCTGCAAACCTCACCCGAGTTGTGCATGAAACAATTGCTGGCCGCAGGATTTCCCCGGATTTTTCAAATCTGCAAATGTTTCCGGCACAGAGAAAGGGGTGCCAGGCACCTCCCGGAGCTCACCATACTGGAGTGGTACAGCATCGGTTGCGATTACAATAATCTCATGGACGAATGTGAAGACCTCATCCGCTCTGTCGCCCGCCGGATAAACGGAAACAATAAAATTAATTATCGGAACCGGGAAATACATCTGGATACTCCCTGGACACGCATGTCGGTGACCACGGCATTTCATCGATATGCATCCCTGACGATGGAAAGGGCGCTTGAAAAAGATTGTTTTGATGAGGTCATGGTAAACGAAATTGAGCCCAACCTGGGATCACCGACACCGCTCTTTCTATATGACTACCCGGCACCTTACGGGGCTCTGGCAAGATTAAAGCCTCAAAACGATATGCTGGCCGAACGCTTTGAGCTTTACATCGCCGGAATCGAGCTCTGCAATGGTTTCAGTGAACTGACCGATCCTGCCGAGCAGCAAGCCCGTTTCGAAACAGAGCAGCGGCTGCGTAAGTCTTTCGGTCATCCGGTTTATCCGATGCCGCAAAAATTCTTAACGGTCTTAAAAGACATGCCGGATGCCGCCGGCAACGCGCTGGGAGTCGATCGCCTGGTGATGCTGTTTTGCGATGCAACTGAAATTGACGACGTGGTTACCTTTACGCCCGAAGAGCTTTAATGTGTGCGGGGGGACAGACGCATGGAGCAGAGCGCATAGCGTAATAATAGGTTTCAGAGGGCAGGTGGCCTGAAGACAGAAAACAGAGGACAGAAATCTGGAGTGGAAATTCGGTAAGCGGAAAAATAGAGGACAGGGCTGACACCTTATGAAACGCCGAAATGGTACGGTTTATAGATGATAAACTGGTTATTTTAGCAGCCGGGTTCGTATGAAACTCCGCCTTTTCTTCCGCTTTATCTGAAACCTCATGATGATTCTTCAGCATCCCGGGACACATTTTCTCTCTTTTTAACAATATATTCTTTGATCCTCGTTCCGTCCATCTCCTTAACCGTAATGATAAAATCCCCAATACGGATTTCTTCTTTTTCTTTAGGAATTCTGCCGATCTGGTCCAGGACATAGCCGGAAAAAGTATCATACTCCCAGGTATCAGGAATATTCATTTGCAATTTTTCATTAACATCATCGATTTCTGATTTGCCAAGTACCATCCATTCGTTTTCAGCCAGTTTGACGATATGGTCCTCAAATTTGTCGGTCTCATCAATAATTTCGCCGACAATTTCTTCAAGCGCATCTTCCAGGGTTATCAGCCCTGACACACCACCGTGCTCATCCACCACGACGGCCATGTGCTGTTTTCTCCTTTTAAACTCGTGCAGCAAATCATCTAACTTTTTATTTTCCGGCACAAAATAGGGCTCGCGCATGACGTTGCGGGCCTCTGCCTGGGCTGATGAAGTAACCTGGTGCATGAATAGATCTTTAATATTTAAAATGCCGATGACATGATCGATATCTTCCTCGATGACTGGAATCCGGGTAAAGCCGGATCGGATGATTTCTTCAAGATCCAGTTTCTCATCGGCATGGATAACAAACATATCCGCGCGCGGTGTCATGATTTCCGAGGCACTGGTATCGTCAAATTCAAAAATATTATGAATAAGCTCTCTTTCCTCTTCTTCAA
Source organism: Deltaproteobacteria bacterium (assembly GCA_024277475.1). Next base: position 3,809 of record JAJRVC010000734.1, on the reverse strand, counting down.
TTCCCCCCTCTTCCTCCACCACCTCAACAAAGGTCATCAACTCTTCTTCAGTTACCAGTGGTTTTTTCCGAACCTTGCCGGTAAGTTTGGGGATGAAGTTCAACATAAAAATTATCGGAGCAAATAGAATCGACAGCCAGTACAATGGAATGATGACCAGCCTGGCAATGAGGATATTGTTTCTGCTCGCGATTGATTTAGGAAAAATTTCGCCAAAGATCAAAATAAGAAAAGTCATAATGCCGGTGGCAATTCCAACAGCATTGTGAGAAACCAGCTTAATGGTAACCGCAGTGGCCAGCGCCGAGGCGCCGACATTTACAATATTGTTGCCGATGAGAATCGTGGAAAGGAGCCGGTGATGATCGTCTTTCATTTTTTTGATCAGCGAGTTTATCAGTCCTTTTTCTTTTGCGAGATGAATGGCTTTGGCCCTGCTGATTGAAAATAGAGCCGTTTCGGCGGAGGAAAAAAACCCGGAGAGCAAAAGGAGGACGAATAAAACCACCAATTGACTAACTAGCATCTGTGTTCCTAATATCGTCATCAAGTTTTTTCGAAGATGTCCTCTTCTCCTTATTGTAACTTTTTAGTTTTGTTGCAGGTTCGCTAACGACTATTACAAATGAATATAATATTTCCTGGAGACCCTGTCAATTGAGAGGATCGTTGCCGACTTTCCGGATAACTACATCAGTGAGGGCCGTCGACGCCCCCGTTTGGCGGAAAAGCCGATGATAAAACCCACCAGGAGCACGCCGGAACCGGCTAAAAACCATTTGATATATTGATTCATTTCAAGTCCGCTCAATTCTTTGTCCAGCGTGTTGGCCCTTTTCGTTTGTTCGGCCAGCTGGGTACTGACTTCCTTGTATTTTTTTTTGAGATTTAAAAATTCAGCTGCACCGGCCTTTAGCTCCTTGTAATCACTGTCCAGCTTTTTAAGCGCTTTTTCGTTGCCGGCGAGGGATGATCTGAATGTTTTGTTTTCTTCTTTAAAACGGCTATTTTCCTCAATCAAGGCCGCTGCCTGCTGTTTTAAGGCTGTATACTTGCTTTGCAATTGCTCCAATCGAACGGCGCTGGTTGGTCGAGCGACCAGGTACCTGTTCAAAACATAGCCCTCTTTTCCATTGGCAAGTCTCACCCGTGACCAGTTATCCCCTGGCTCCACGACCTCTAACCGTTGACCGGATTCAATCAGAGCCAGGATCTTATATTCCGTGCTCGGACCGGTTCGCAACGGCAACTTCAATAAATCCGTCACATACCTGGTTTCAGCAAAGCCAACAGCAGAAAAACACATCACACAAATTCCCATAAACACGATTCGCTTAAGCAGGATTTTCATAACCGGCACACTCCCTGATAAATGTTGAAGACTTTTTAAATATCATATTTTACAACATTTTGTTAAAATAGCAAATTATGCCAACATTGTCTTTAAAAATCTTGGCACATATGATATTCTTATATTAATTCACATGTATTTATCTTAATTTATTATGAATTTTTAAAAGTTCCAAACGATATTCCTTGAAAAATTAGATTAGGATGGTTTAACCTATATGATTGCGTATGATTTACAATGCACCAATGGTCATTCTTTTGAAGGTTGGTTTGAAGATCGCAAGGCCTATCTCGACCAGAAAAAAAAGGGCCTGATCACCTGTCCGGTTTGCAACGATACCTCCGTGGACAATCTGCCTTCCACATTTGCTATAAGATCTTCCCAAACCATCAAGCCCAAGACCCTTTCACCTGAAGAAGTCGACTTGGCAAAAATTGGGAAAGAAGCCATTGAATTCGTGGAGAAAAATTTCGACAACGTTGGCTGTGATTTTGCGAAAGAAGCCTTAAAAATCCATTACGGCGCCACTGAACCCCGCAACATCCGGGGCGTAAGTACCAAAGACGAGGAAAAAACCCTCAAGGAGGAAGGAATCCAGTTCTTCAAAATCCCAATTCCGGCCCCCCAGGATACGGATTCATAGCCAATCAACATTAAAACGCAGAGCTTATGTCAATCACCGATACCCGATGCTTTATCAATATCAATGATCTTTTCGCCTTCAAGATAATCACGTGTTTCATATCGGACAATATGCATGAGTTTTCGTGACATTTCTCGCAACATATTGAGATGTTGCTGAATTTTTCTGATTCTTTGTTTGACCGTATCTTTTTCGAACTCATCCGTCAGTGCGCACTCGGCAAGCTCCACCAGCACTGCCTGCATGGGTTGATTCATCTCATGGCACACTGCCCCGGCCGTTTCGACAACCGCCTGCAATTTTTCCTTCTGCAGCAATTCTTCTTCAGCGCGCTTTCTCCACGAAATATCCGAAACGGTAAAAGTGGCTCTTTGCATGGGATCGGGCGGGTATAGAGAACTCACTTTTAGGTGACCCAAAAAGGTAGTCCCGTCTTTTCTTTTAAAGGTGGTATCCAGCCAGGCTTCTTTTCCGGATTTGAGATATTTATAAATAAAATCGCCGACATTCAGAAAATCCTCCTCCGATGGATAAATGATCCGAGCGCTCTTGCCGAAGTAATCCAATTCCGAGTCGAATCGAAACATCTTCATCATGGTCCCATTGATCTGTTTGAAGAATCGATTTTCCACCAGTCCGATCCCGATGGGTGAAGCAGATAAAATACTGTTGACGATATCATTGCTTCGTCGCAACGATTTCTCGGCAATTCTGCAATCCTCAGCTTCGGTTTCCAACTCTAAAACTCTATTTTTCAACTCTTCATAGGTGGGCTTCATCTCTATCAAATCCGTAGATCATAGGCGTTCACGGGTTCAGGGTTCAAGGCTCCATTTTCGTACCTGGATTGCGTTCAGGACGCGTATTGACGAGAAAAGCATCAGCTTCGTCAGGGCAATCCCAAATTTTGGAGCCGAATTGGCAATTAATTCCGATATTAAACCACTTTTCCAGTGGTAGGTCCGAAAAGCTTCTACCGACCCGACAAGAATAGAAAAGATAGAGCGAAACACGGCGCAAACGCCTGCGCTGCGTGGGCGTTACCACAAATTTTCAATATTCAATTCCCCGATAAAGCGGGATCTCCCCTACGCTACAACCGACTAAGCTTATCCCTTAAGCCGAGCAGCCAGACTGGAAAGGCGCCGGTTAGGTTTGTCATTTTTCAAGGCAATGTGCAATGCTTTCCTGGTCCCGATCAGGATGACTAATTTTTTACCTCTCGTCATGGCAGTATACAACAGATTTCTCTGTAACAGAACATAATGCTGGGTCACCAGGGGTACGATAACGGCCGGATATTCAGACCCCTGGGATTTGTGTACCGAAATCGCATAGGCCGTTGTAATCTGATCGAGATCACCGGCTGCGTAGAGGACGATTCTGCCGTAATAATCCACCAAAAGCTCTTTTTTCCGGCGGTCAATACTGCCTATAACCCCAATATCTCCGTTATACACTTCCTTTTGGTAATTATTGATTAGGTGCATGACTTTATCGCCGATTTTAAACGAATTGCCCAGGGCTTCCATCAAAACAGGTTTCGGATTCAAAGCCTTTTGCAACATTTGATTCAAGTTGATCGTGCCCACCGGTCCTCTGTGCATCGGAGTTAAAACCTGGATATCATGGATGGGGTCCAGGTTAAATTTAGCAGGCAGTTCTTCCCTGCACAGTCGGACGATCCCGGCGGCCACCTGATCCGGATCACTTTGCTCGATGAAATAAAAATCACATAGACCGTCAGAGCCATTCAGGTTCGTACCGACGGGTGGCTCACCCTGACGTACTTTATGGGCGTTTGCTACGATAGCG
>JAJRVC010000733.1 GCA_024277475.1 Deltaproteobacteria bacterium | reverse complement strand
CAAATTGTGTTCGCCGAAAAGCTTCGTTTTGAAGGCTGCAAAGTATTTATTGTTTTTTAGGACTTCAAAAGCCGTCCAGGGCGACTCAAAAGAAATGGATCCCAGACACCAGGGGGAGCTCATATTTTTGCCGTAGTTTTCGATCCGGCAATTGGAGTTGGCGATAAGTCCGGGCACGTTTTTATCACCATCATAGGCAAGCAGCAAACTGGATCCGGACAGACCGCAGATAAAGTCTTTAAAAGTCTTTTTCACATGATCCAGGTCATGAAAGATATCGGCATGATCGAATTCGATGCTGGTCAACACCGCCATTTGAGGATGAAAGTGCAAAAACTTCGGTCCTTTGTCAAAAAAGGCCGTATCATATTCATCGCCTTCCACCACAAAATAAGGGCCGTTTCCCAAGCGGTAGTTACTGTCAAAATTTTTTAAAATTCCACCGATCATATAAGACGGGTCTAAACCGGCCTCATGCAGGATCCAAGCAAGGATGGAAGAAGTCGTCGTTTTGCCGTGGGTCCCGCTCACCAGGAGTGTTTTCTTGCCGCCAGCCACAAATCGGTTCAGTGCCTGGGGCATAGAACAAAAATTCAGACCCATGCGGTGCAGTTTCCCGACTTCCGGATTTTCCCTGACCACGGCATTGCCCACGATAACCAGGTCCGGGGCATAGGATATGTTTTCCTCCCTGAATCCGTCCATGATTCGAATGCCTTTTTTTTCCAGGAAATAGCTTATGGGAGGATAGACTCTTTGATCGGAACCGGTAACTTCAAACCCAAGATCCCGCAGCATACAGGCAAGCGCTCCCATGCCGGTACCACACACCGCGATTAAATGGATCGTCCGAACGGTCTCGGGGATTCTGTTTTTATCCATATCCAGCATCATAAGAAGATACCACCTTTGGACCGTTAGGCCTTTATCCGGCAACATGTTTTAAGAAAATGAAGGTGTCGGATTTCAGGAGGTCAAAAATCTCAAATAGCAAATTCCAAATCACAATGACCGATCCGCCTCAGGCGGACCAAACATCTGGCTTCTGACCTTATTTGGATTTTGTAATTTGTTATTTCCGGTTTATCCTCCAACCTCCCGATCCTCTCATCTTCTATCTTTTCAGCTCTTTTCCCTCCAACCTAAAGCGACTTGTCAGGTCGTAGCTCGAAGATCGAAGCCTGAAGCGCTCCTCCAACAGCCGCAGGCTTTCTCTCTTTTCCTCTTTCAGCTTTAGCTTTGAGCTTTGAGCTTATTTACCTGTCCCCCCACCTTCTATCTTTGCAGTTTCTCCAAAACCTGCTCCGCAGCATCGATCGTGGCATCGACAACCTCATCGCTGTGCGCAGTGGACAGAAAGAGCACTTCAAATTGGGAAGGTGCAATGTATATTCCGTGCTGTCGCATTCCCTGATAAAAGCCGGCAAATAATTCAAGGTCGCAGGTTTTGGCATCGTTGAAATCGGCTACATTCCGGTCCGTAAAAAACATTCCGAGCATGGAGCCGACATGACCTACCCTGGCAGCAATGCCTGCTTTTTGAGCCGCTTTGCCGAGACCGGTGATCAAGCGTTTTGATTTTTCGCTCAAGGCTTCATAAACGCCCGGTTTCTTGAGCTCTTTGAGTGTGGCAATGCCGGCGGCCATTGCAATGGGATTGCCGGAAAGGGTTCCGGCCTGATAGACCGATCCCTGGGGTGCGATCTGAGACATGATCTCTTTTTTACCGCCATAGGCGGCCACCGGCAATCCGCCGCCGATGACTTTGCCAAAACAGCTCAGGTCCGGCGTAATACCATAAAGCGACTGGGCGCCGCCGTAAGCGACCCGAAAACCGGTCATGACCTCATCAAATATCAGCAAAGAGCCATGGGTTTGCGTTAATTCCCGCAATGTTTCCAGAAAACCGTCCTCCGGTACAACCAGGCCCATGTTGCCGGCCACCGGTTCAACGATGATGCAGGCAACTTTATCACCCCTGTCTGCCATCACCTTTTTAATCGCATCGACGTCGTTGAACGGCAGCGAAAGAGTGGATTGAGCTACCGCTTCAGGCACTCCCGGGCTTCCAGGAATTCCCAGGGTGGCCACCCCGGATCCGGCGGCCACCAGCAGGGTGTCCGCATGGCCATGGTAACAGCCGTCAAATTTTATGACCAGGTCCCGACCGGTTGTCCCCCGGGCCAGACGAATAGCCCTCATCGTAGCCTCGGTGCCGGACTTTACCATGCGCACCACATCCACCGAAGCGACCGCCTCGATAACCATCTCGGCCAACTGAATCTCTAAATCAGTGGGTGCACCGAAGCTTGTACCCCGTTTCAGCACAGCCGTGATGGCATCCACGACCGCCGGATGCCGATGTCCCAGGATCAGGGGACCCCAGGAGCCGATATAATCAATAAATCGATTGCCGTCCGCATCATAAATCAGGCACCCCTCGCCGCGTTCAATAAACAATGGATCGGCACCCACCGATTTGCAGGCCCGCACAGGACTGTTGACCCCTCCGGGGATTATTTTCAAAGCATGCTCAAACAGTGATTGGGAGTTTGTGAAATTCATTGTATGTAACTCCTTTCTTTTGCAAAACAGGTTGACATTTAAAATTGGATGGAAAAGTATCAGATAGAATTTTTATGGTCAAGCCAAGAAAAAAACCTTAGCTGATAGCTCTTTGTTTATGGTTAAAATATTCCGGATTCCCAATTCCGGAGTCTATCTTATCATGGCCCTTCAGAAATCACCCAAAAAACTTGCAAAATTATTGGATTACATCCTGGGTCGACGGCCCGATGAATTCGGACTGGTAGCAGACAAAGACGGTTATATCAAAATTAAGGAACTCTTAAAAGCCCTGTCCGAAGAAAAAGGCTTATCCTATGTGCGCCGCGCCCACCTGGATGAAATTCTGCTCACCCTGCCGGATCCTTCGTTTGAAATATCCGACAACTCAATCCGGGCAAAATCCCGCCGGCATTTACCTGAACACATCGATGCCCCGCACCCTCCCAAACTGCTCTATCACTGTGTGCGGCAAAAAGCGTATCCCCACGTATACATTAAAGGCATACATCCCACCGGATATTCCCGGGTCATTTTATCTTCAAATCTCAGTTTGGCTCAACGGATGGGAAGACGAATCGATCGATCCGCAATTCTGCTGACGGTTCAAGTGCAACCTTGCTTGAGCAAGGGGGTTGCCTTTTTTAACGCCGGAGAAGCCCTTTTTCTGGCTGATTTTATTCCGCCCGGCTGTTTCAGCGGCCCCCCCCTGCCAAAAGAAAAACCGGTTGTCGCAAAAACAGATGTATCTCAAAAATCTGAATCCAGAAAAACGGCCGGAAGCTTTCTCATTGATCTCGAAGAAAAAATGAACCCGAAGGCAGCCGGGTCAAAACAAAACAGGAAAATGAAAAAACAAAAAAGACGGCGGCAGCCGCCACCTTGGCGGCGGTAACCGATCCGGCCTTGCATCGCGTGGAGGGTATTTAGGCCCTTAGCGGTTTTTATCCGGCAACAAGTTGTAAGAAGCCTAAGGTAGCGCCTTCGGCTGGGGGAGGTAAATAAGCTGAAGGCTCAAAGGAAATCCGACCGCCTTCGGGCGGAACATCTCGTGTGAAACTACACATAGTTAGAACAGCGGACCGCAGAATTTCGAAAGATGGAATCGCTTCAGGCTTCGCCTTCGACTACGACCCGACAGGTTGCTCTCTCTTTTTTAAAATAGACAGAATACATTACTTGACAATCTCTTAAAAAGTCAAAATTCTCGAATTTCGACTTCATAACTTATTGAAATTATTAAGTACGAAATTTTAGTTTTAAGCTTTTTGTGCCTTTTTGCGGCCACATCATTACTTCGACATTCGATATTCAATTCAACACTGCCCTTAACCCTGAACGTTGAACCTTAAACCTATTAACGGCTAAAAATAAATGATTGACAACCCAAACTTAAACTGATAGCAAGTCTCTTCGGTTGCCAACAATCCGTTTCCAAGGGCCGTTAGCTCAACTAGGCAGAGCACCTGACTCTTAATCAGTAGGTTGAAGGTTCGATTCCTTCACGGCCCACCAGAAATAAAGGGTTTACGAGAATTCTCGTAAACCCTTTTTTTGTTTTTAGTGACAACATAGTGACAACATCGGAGGTCATTATGAACGGATGTAATTTGGCAGTCATTTATGAGCCTCAAGGTGCAGCCCGGGAATACGCCGCACTTGCCCTTAATTTGTACACCGGTTGCACACATCGCTGTGTTTATTGTTACAACAACGGCCGGTATTCCAAAAGCGGGGAGTTTTTCAAAAGCTCCAAGCCTCGAAGCGGATTAACGGGAAAACTGGTAAAAGATTGCCGGTACCTAAAAGATAAATACGGCGATGATTGTCCTGAGATCCTGCTGACCTTCCTGGGGGAT